>NZ_MKJW01000079.1:0-63267 GCF_001942375.1 Kocuria sp. CNJ-770 | reverse complement strand
CCCGGCCGGTGGGTGCGGGTTCCTGACCGCGGTGAGGACCAGCGTGGTCAGCGCGACCGAAAGGGCCCCGGCCAGCAGGTAGGCCGGGGTGAGCCCGTCGGACGGGACGGGCGGGTCGTCCTGCAGACCGAGGCCGTAGAGGACGGCGGTCCCGGCGAGCAGGCCGGCCCCGTGCCCGACCGGGGCGTTGAGCGGCCGCGAGGCCCGTTGTCCGGGGGACTCGAAGAACAGCATGACGGTGGGCCCCAGGCTGGGGAACAGCCACGGCTGATGGAGCAGGAGGCCCACCCCGCCGGAGGCGCCAGCACCACGAGGGAGAGCGCGGCGGCGTACAGGCCCGCGCCCACCGCGCCGGCCCTGGTCTTCAGTCCCTGCAGCATCCTGCGCTCCCTCCGTCCCCTGCGTGCCTCGGCCGCGCCCGACGCCGGCCGCCGGCCGACCGCCGCGCGATCGGCCGGCGCAGACCGCCGACCGCGGAGCGGAACAGCGAGCGAGGGGCCCGTCCGCGGAACAGGCCCCTCGCTCGCCGGTGCGGGGTCAGCCCAGGGAGCTGATCAGGTCGGCGCAGGCCTGCTCGCAGCGGCGGCAGGCCTCCGCGCAGACCTTGCAGTGCTCGTGCATCTCCGCGTGCTGGGCGCACTCGTCCCCGCAGGCCTTGCAGGCCGCCTGGCAGGCCTGGAGCACCACCCGGGTCAGGTTGGCGTCGTAGCCGGTGTGCCGGGAGAGGACGTTGCCCGTGGTGGCGCAGACGTCGGCGCAGTCCAGGTTGGTGCGGATGCACTTGGTCAGCTCGGCGACCGAGTCCTCCGACAGGCACGCGTCGGCACAGGCGGTACAGGTCTGGGCGCACTCGAAGCACGCCGCGATGCACTCGGCCAGCTTCTGACGGTCCACCCCGCCGAGGTCCTTCGGGTAGGTCTCGAGCATCGATGTCACATGGGTCATGGTCTCGCTCCTTCGTCCGATCGGCGGCCGGGCCACGGCCACCTGTCCTGCGGTGCTGGATGGAGCCCGGCGCCGGCCGCACCCCACAGGATCGACAGTAGACTGTCCGTTCCGGCGGATGAAGCCCGGAACCCTGAAGATTCGATGAAGCCCTCCGGAGTCCGGCAGGCCCCGCGGCGCGCGCCGCGGGCCCTGCCGGACACGGGTCCGCGGGTCCTACTCGCCGAAGACGGCCTCGGTCACGTGCGTGGGCTTCTCGTACTGCTGCTCCGGAAGGTTGCGCAGCGCCTCGAGGATCGAGTCGTCCGCACCGGAGTCCTGCGCCTTCTGCACGACCTCGTCCTTGCTGACCGGGTAGTCCAGGCCGCTGAGGTGCTTCTGCAGCTCGATGGGGTTGGGCTTGTCGGACATGGGAATCTCCTTGTCGTCGCGAGGTCTCGTCCCGCCGGGTCGGCGGAACACGAACACCCCCAGTCTGTCAGCCTGCTTGCCATGCGTCAGCCCCGGCCCGCGGACCGCGCGTCGCCCCGGGGAGCCGACGCGGTCACGGACCGGACCGGCCCTCCTGCTCGAGGACGCGCAGCCGTTCCAGGTACTCCGCCTCGGTGATCTCCCCGCGGGCGTGGCGCTCCAGCAGGTCGTCGCGGGCCCGGCGCAGCCCCAGCCGGGTGCGGGTCCGCCGGCCCCACCGGGTGTTGCTCCCGTAGCGCAGCACGAGCCCGCGCACCAGCCGGATCAGCCCCCACCCGGCCGTGAGGAGCAGCAGCACCCAGGACACGGCTTCCCAGCCCTGGAAGGGCGTCAGTCCCATCACGACCACGGTGCCACCGTCCCCTCCGACGTCGTCCCCGCGTCCCGGCGCCAACCGCCGGAGCACGGACGATGGGCGGAGAGTACCAGCCACCCCCGACGCCCCCGGGCCCGGGAGGCCGGTCAGCGGGTCAGCGTGCGGATCCCGTCGAGGATCGCCCGGTGCACCCGGGGATCGTTCAGGGGCAGGAAGTGCCCGCGGGTCCCGAGTTGGACGTTGTGGGCGCCCTCCAGGCGGCTGCCGCCGGGGATGTGCGGGTCGAAGCGGCCGTAGATCGAGACGATGTCCCGGTTCACCGCCTGCTGGGTGGTCAGCGCGGTGAGCTCCGGGGAGTGCGGCAGGAACACCCGGATGGTGGACAGCGGCATCAGCCGGGCCAGCTCGGACCCGGAGAACGGGGTGTTGACCGTCACGAGCCCGTGGATCCCGGCGCCCCGGTTGTGGTGGGCCAGGAGGTGCTTGCCGATCAGCCCGCCCTTGCTGTGCGCCACGAGCACGCACCGCTCCACGCCGGCCGTGCGCAGGTGCGCGTCCACCAGCTCGGCCATCTCCTGGATGGTGCCGGTGTTGAACTTCAGGTCCTCGACCACGTGCACGTCGTGCCCGTGCTCCCGCAGCATCCCGGCCACGGGCAGCAGGAAGGTCCAGGACTCGTAGATCCCGGGGATCAGCACGACCGGCGTCCGCTCCGGATCGGCCGGTGCCCGGTAGTGCGCCGGGTCCCACCGGCCGAGGAATCCGGCCGCCTGCCAGCGCAGGGCGTAGGCGTAGTCCTGCGCCCAGGCCGCGAGGTTGGCCCCCGCCTCCGCCAGCCGGCGCGGCATCACGCCGAGCCGTCCGGACGGCGGGCGGGTCGGCAGGCGTCGAGAAAGGGGGCGCATGCTGCGGCGAGCTCCTTCGGGTCGGTGTGCTGGACGTTGTGCGGGGCACCGGGGATCTCCACCACCCGGGCGTCGGGTGCGGCCCGGGCCAGTCGCCGCACCCAGTCCCGCGGCGCGATCGGGTCTCGTCCTCCGCGCACCAGCAGGCCCGGAACCGTGCAGCCCCGGATGTCCTCCCCGATCCGGTCCCGGACCATGGACCGGGCGGTGCGCAGGTAGCGGAGCGGGCCCATCCGCAGGTAGTCGCGGAGGACGAGGGCATTGGTCGGCGGCGGCTCGCGCAGCGTGTCCCGCAGCAACCGCCACGCCTGGCCGGGCCGGCTGGGCGCGTCCGGGTCCACGGTCGGGCCGACCAGGACGTAGCCCGAGCACAGTCCGGGGTGGTCCCTGACGGCGTCCACGACGATCTGGCAGCCCATGGAGTGCCCGATGAGGACGGGCCCCGAGAGTCCCAGCGCCGCGACCGCCCCCGCGGCGGCCTCCCCCAGCTCGGCCACGTAGAGGGGCCGCCGCGGCTTCGGCGTCGTGCCGTAGCCCGGCAGGTCGAGGGCGTACACGTCCCGGGTCGCGGCCAGCTCGTCGGCCAGGCGCAGGAAGTACGCCCCCGACATCCCGACCCCGTGCACCAGGACCACCGGCGGCAGCGCGGGGGCGAAGGTCCCGCGCACGTCCACCGTGTGGGGCCCGACGACGAGGCGGCGCCGCCGGAGCAGCGGATGCCGGCGCACCCGGCCGTCGCCCGTGGCCGGGAGTGCGGCGTGCTCCCCCGCCCCGGCCCGGCCGGGGTCCGCGCGCACGGGGTCCTCCCCGCCCTTGCCGCCCCCGCTCACCGGTGGGTCGCCTCGAGGGCCGCGCGGACCACGTCGCGCGGGTCCTGCCGCGCGGCCCAGGCCTCGCGCTGACGCCGCGCCCCCGATCCTCCGCGCAGGAGGCCCGCCACGGTCCCGGCCACGGACTCCTGCTCGCCCTGTTCCTCGAGCGCGGGGCGCACGTGCGTCAGGAGCTCGGCCACGACCCCCGCCGCGGGCGCGGCCGCGCCGGAGACCGGGCTGACCAGCGCTCCGTCGACCCCGGAGGCGCTGGCCTGCCACGACCAGGCGCGCAGCTGCCGCACGCCGGTCGGCGGCGCCGGGTCGCCGGCCCGCCACTGCGCGGCAGCCGTCTCGACCAGGGCGCGGGTGAGGACTGCGAGCACCGCGGCGTGCTCGGCCTCGAGGCACACGTCGGCGACACGGATCTCCACGGTGGGGTATCGCGCGGAGAGCCTGGCGTCGAAGTACAGCATGCCGCGGTCGAGGGCCACCCCGGAGCGCAGCAGGGCCGCGCACCGGCGGTCGTACTCCTGGACCGTGCCCAGGAGCTCGTCGGGGCCGGCCGTTGGCCAGCGGCTCCACGTCTGGTACCGGTGGCTGCCGAAACCGGTGTCCCGGCCGTACCAGAAGGGCGAGTTGACGCTGAGCGCCAGGAGCACCGGGAGCCAGCCCCGGATCCGGTCCAGCACGGCGACGCCCTCGTCCGGATCGGAGATCCCCACGTGGACGTGCAGCCCGCAGGTCAGCTGCTCATCGACGACCAGGCCGTAGCGCTCGCGCAGCCACTCGTAGCGGGGCTGGGGCACGAGGTGGGGCCGGGCCGGGAACACCGGTGAGGCCAGGGCCACGGCCCTGGCTCCCGCGCGGCGCGCCGCGGCGTCCAACAGGGCCCGGCCCTGGCGGATCGCCGCGAGCTGCTCCGCGAGTCCCTGCACCGGGGGCCCGGCGACCTCGATCTGCTCCTGCTGCAGCTCGGTGGTGATCCGGTGTCCGGAGTCCGCCGGGTGCCGGTCGTGGTCGCGGACCACGTCGCGGCTCACCGCCGCGCACTCGAGGGTCTCGGCGTCCACGAGGAGCAGCTCCTCCTCGACGCCGAAGGTGCGGCCCCGGCCGTCGGTGCCGGACGTGTTGGGATACGGGGGCACGGTGTTCGCCTCCATCCGGGTCGGCAGGCCGAGGCCTGTCGCGGCGTGTCGTCGCGCTCATCGGAGCGTAGCACCCGGGTCCCGGCGAGCGCGGTGCCCGGACCCGTTCCGACGCGCGGGACGAGCCCCTCGGACGCGCCCGGCACGGCGTCGGTCCTGCCCGGCCCCCGTCGCGCGGGCGTGGTGCCGGGCAGCGGCCTCGGGCGGTGCGGCCCGGCGCGATCCGGGCCGCTCCGGGCCCCGGAGGACCGGTGGTTCCACGCTCGGCCGGAGCCTGCTCCGGCTACCGGCCCTCCGAGGCGCCGGACCGGCGGCGCACCGTGACCCACTGGGCGGCGACGATCACCGCGGCCACCACGGCGGTGACCACCAGGGTGAACGGGTCCGCCTGGGCCTTCAGCAGCACGAACGGCACGAGCACCGCGACGTCGAGGGCGATCGCGACCCAGGGGATCCAGGGCCTGGCCTGCACGTCGTCCTTGAGGTGGCGGAGGATGCCGAGGTGGATGGCGATGTCCATCGCCAGGTAGAGGATCGCCCCCAGCGCGGCGATCTGGGACAGGTCGAAAAAGGCGGCCATGACGATGGCCAGTCCCGCCGTAATGTAGAGCGACTGGTGGCCTTCCTTCCCCGGCAGCCCGGGAGCCTGACCCATGTCCCGGAGCATGTCGTAGAGCTTCGAGACCGCGAACAGGCTCGCGACCAGGCCCGAGAGCGTGGCGACGACCGCGATGGCCACGGTCAGCCGCACGCCCCAGACGCCGAACATGGGCTCGGCCGCCTCGGCGAGCGCGTAGTCGCGAGCGGCCACGATCTCCGGCACGCTCAGGCTGCCGGTGACGGCCACCGTGATCAGCAGGTAGAGCACGGTGCACAGGGCGATGGAGATCATGATGGAGCGGCCGATGTTGCGCTCGGGACGGGCCAGGTCCGCACCCTGGTTGGTGATCGTGGTGAAGCCCTTGTAGGCGAGGATGCACAGGGTGACCCCTGCCAGGAAGCCCGGCCACCCCGCCTCCGGCGGGGTGCGGTCGGCGACGGTGACCAGCCGGCCCAGCGAGTCGACGCCGGCGGCGAGGATCCCGCCGACGGCCAGGATCCCGATGCCGGCGATCTTGAGCGCGGCCGTCACCGTGGCGGAGCGCTCCACCCAGCGGTTGCCCACGAGGTTCACCAGCGCCGCGGCAACGATCGCCACCACCGCCAGCACCGGCACCCACACGGCCGAGTTCTGCATTCCGAACGGGCGCAGCAGGTAGGTGCCGAAGGTGCGCCCGAGCAGGGACTGGGCGAGGATCATCGAGACGTACATGAACAGGGCGAAGGACCCGGCCACCACCCCGGGGCCGTAGGCGGCCTTGAGCAGCATGGCGATCCCGCCGGAGGACGGGTTGGCGGTCGAGTAACGGATGTAGGAGTAGGAGCTGAAAGCGACGACCACGGCCCCGGCGAGGAACGCCCACGGCACCCAGCCGCCGGCCAGCTCGGCCACCTGCCCCACCAGGGCGAAGATGCCCGCGCCGATCATCACCCCCGTCCCCAGGGCGACGGACCCGGTCAGGGACAGCTTCTGGTCCCGGTCCTGCTCCCGGTCCGTTCCGTGCGTCTGCTCCTGCTGCATCGTCCGGTGCTCGTGCGTGTCGTCGTGGGTGTCGTCGTGCGTGTCGTGGCGTTCCACGGTCCTCCTCCGGATCAGTGGGTGGGTGCGTCGGTGCGGTGGGCTGTGCGGTCAGCGGACCTGACGGTGCCCATCATGCCGAGGTCCTCGTGGTCGAGGATGTGGCAGTGGTAGACGGTGCGGCCGGAGAAGTCGTCGAAGGCCACCCGAACCACCACCTCTCCGAAGGCCGGGATGTTGACCACGTCCAGCCAGAGAGGGGTGTCGACGTCCCCGTCCCCGTCCGCCACGACCTGCATCGGCCAGACATGCAGGTGCATCGGGTGGTCCATGGGACTGGAGTTGGTCAGCGTCCACTCCTCCACGGTCCCCGGGGCGACGCGCTGGTCGGTGCGGTCCTCGTCGAACGGCTCCCCGTTGATCGTGAAGGTCATCATCGAGCCGGGACCGCGCGTGCTGCCCATCATCCCGCCGCCCATCATGCCGCCGTCCATGCCCATGGCGAAGTCCAGGGTCCGCCGGGCGGCCACGGGCTCCCCGCGCAGGTCCCGCGGCGCGGGCCCGGCCGGCACCGGACCCACGGCCCCAGCCGGGGCCCCGGTGACCTCCAGGGTGAGCAGCTCGATCGGCTCGTCGTTGCCCGGGCCGTCCCCGGGCGTCCGCCCGCCCATCATGCCGTCCATGCTCCCGCGGTCCACCGGGGCGGCGGTCAACGTGGAAGTGCCCCCGCGGGTGTCCACCAGCAGCTCCACCCGATTGCCGGGGGCCAGGGTCACCTCGGTGATCTCGCGCGGTGCGGGCAGGCGGCCGACGTCGCGTCCGGACAGCCGCAGGGTCTGGCCGTCGAGGGTCAGCCGCAGGAACCGGGCCGGGCAGGCGTTGACGACCCGCCACAGCTCCCGCTCCCCGGGGGCGGCGGTGGCCGCGGGACGGACCTGGCCGTTGACCAGCACGGTCTCGCCCTCCCGGCCCATCATCTGCTCCGGCGGGGAGACCGCGGCGAGCTCGCCGGAGGCGTCCAGGGTGATGTCCGAGACGACCAGGACGCGCTCGCGCGTCACCGGGACGGGGTCGGGGCCCTCGACGACGATCGCACCGTAGAGGCCGGCCGCCAGCTGGTCGGCCACGTGGCCGTGCCGGTGCGGGTGGTACCAGTAGGTGCCCGACGGGTGGTCCTCCGGCAGGGCGAAGTCGTAGTCGAAGGACTCCCCCGGTGCGATGCTCACGAACGGGTTGTCCCCGTGGCCCTCCGGGGAGATGTGCAGGCCGTGCACGTGCAGGTTGGTCGGGGCCTCCAGCCGGTTGGTCATCGCCACCCGCAGCGTGTCCCCGGGCCGCAGCCGCAGGGTGGGGCCGGGCAGGGAGCCGTTGAAGGCCCGGACGTGCGCCGTGCGCGCCCCGACGCGGACCGTGGCGGGGGCGGCGGCCAGGTCCAGCTCGAGCAGTCCGTCGGCGGCGCTCAGCACCTCGGGCTGGACCAGTCCGCGGCCGCCGCCGAGGGCCTCGCCGCCGCCGGTCCACCACAGCCCCGCCCCGCCCACGGCCGCGGCGCCCGCCCCGGCGGCTCCCAGGGCCAGCAGCTGCCGGCGCGTCAGCGGGCTCACCGGTCGCCCTCCTCCAGGGTGCGCAGCCGTTCGCGGTACTCCTCGGTGCTGATCTCCCCGCGCGCGTAGCGCTCCTCCAGGATCTCGAGGGACCGGCGGGGTCGCGGACCGGACGGCGAGGCGCGACCGTTGCGGCGGCTCCGGCCGCTCTCGCCGCCGGTCAGCAGCTTCACGAGCACGACCACCAGGAGCACCGTGCCCACGATCAGCAGGAGCCAGAAGATCCACATCCAGCCCATGCCCCAGCCCATGCCGTCGCCCCACATCATGGCCGATCCAGCTCCTCCAGCATCGTCCTCATCTCCTCGATCTCCGACTCCTGGGCCTCGACGATCTCTCCGGCGAGCTCGACGGCCTCCGGGTTGGATCCCTCCTCCACCTGGTCGCGGGCCATCTCGGTGGCGCCCTCGTGGTGGCGGATCATCTGCTCCAGGTACAGTCCGGCGGCCTCGGGCCCCTCCTCGGCCTCGCGCAGCCAGTTCATGCCCTGCTCGTCGACCATGCCGGAGCCGTGGCCGCCGTGGGCCGTGGCCGACTCGTCCGGGGTCGCGGGAGCGTCCCAGGCCGTCAGCATCGCCTGCATCTGCTCGATCTCGGGCTCCTGCGTCTGCGCCACCCGCTCGGCGAGGTCCCGGACGTCCTGGGGGACACCGTCCTTGCCCAGGAGGATCTCGCTCATCTGCACCGCCTGCTCGTGGTGGGGGATCATCATCTGCGCGAACATGACGTCGGCGTCGTTGTGCTCGCCGGAGATCTCCGCGGCGGCTTCGGAGGCCGGCGCGGACCCGGTCGACGTGTTCGCGGTCGGGGTGCTCCCGGTCGGTGTGGCGTCCGCGGCGGGGCTCGCGCCGCCGGTGGCCGGCGTCTCCGCCTCCTGGCCGTTCCCGCAGCCGGCGAGTGCGAGCACGGCGGCGAGCGCGAGGGCGGGGAGCGTGGTGGTGCGGGTCATGGTGTCAGTCCTTCGTTCGGTGTCTGCGGGGTGGTCGGTCAGCGGGCCGGGACGGAGGGGGGCCGCGCCTCCGCGCGGCCGGACTCGGCGCCGGTGGCGGCCAGGTGGGCCGGGGACAGGTCGAGCCGGCGCAGCAGCTGGGCGTTGAGGGCGACGACGATGGTGGAGACCGACATCAGGACCGCGCCGACGGCCGGGGACAGCACGATCCCGGCGGACGCGAGGACACCGGCGGCCAGGGGAACGGCGACGACGTTGTAGCCGGCCGCCCACACCAGGTTCTGGATCATCTTGGTGTAGCTGGCCCGGGAGAGGTCGATCATCGACAGCACCGAGCGGGGGTCGTTGCCCGCCAGGACCACCCCGGCGGACTCCATGGCCACGTCGGTGCCGGCCCCGATCGCGATGCCCACCTCGGCGCGGGCCAGGGCCGGGGCGTCGTTGACGCCGTCGCCGACCATCGCCACGGTCATGCCGCGGTCCTGCAGCTCGACGACCTTGCTGTCCTTGTCCTGCGGGAGGACCTCGGCGAAGACCTCGTCGATGCCCAGCTCGGCGCCCACGGCGTCGGCGACCTGGCGGGCGTCGCCGGTGATCATGGCGACCTTCACCCCGCGGTCCTGCAGGGCGGCCACCGCGGCGCGGGACTCCGCGCGGACCGTGTCCTCCAGGGCCAGGGCGCCGAGGACCTGCCCGTCGCGCAGCACGTGGAGCACGCCGGCGCCGCGGGCGGTCCACTCGCGGACCGTCGGCCCCAGGGCGGCGGGGGTCTCGAGGCGGAGCTCGCGCAGCAGGTTGGGCCCGCCGACCGTGATCCGGGCGCCCTCGACGGTGGCGCTCACGCCCCGGCCGGTGGCCGCTCGAAAGTCGGTGCCGCGCAGGTCGAGCCGCCGCGCGGCGGCGTCGTGCGCGGCGGCGGTGACGATGGCCCGGCCCACCGGGTGCTCGCTGTCGGCCTCGGCCGCGGCGGCCAGGGCGAGGAGCTCGCCCTCGGAGGTGCCGGGCACGGGGGCGGCGCCGGTGACGGCGTGGGCGCCTCGGTGAGGGTGCCGGTCTTGTCGAACAGGACCACGTCGATGGTGCGCATCCGCTCCAGTGCCAGACGATCCTTGATCAGCACCCCGGCGCGGGCGGCGCGCTCGGTGGAGATGGCGATGACCAGGGGGATGGCCAGCCCCAGGGCGTGGGGGCAGGCGATGACCAGCACGGTGACCGTCCGGACCACCGCGTCGTCGGGGCTGCCCAGGAGCGTCCAGGCGACGGCGGTGAGGATGCCGGCCGCCAGGGCGAACCAGAACAGCAGCGCGGCGGCGCGGTCGGCCAGGGCCTGGGCGCGGGACGAGGACTCCTGGGCGTCGGCGACCATCCGCTGGATGCCGGCCAGGGCGGTGTCGGCCCCCACGGCCTCGACCCGCACCCGCACGGTGCTGTCGGTGGCGACCGTCCCCGCCACGACCGTGTCGCCGGGCGACCGGGAGACGGTCCGGGACTCGCCCGTGATCATGGACTCGTCGAACTCCGCCGTCCCGTCGAGGACCACCCCGTCGGCCGGCACGCGGGCCCCGGAGCGGACCAGCACCACGTCGCCCGCGGAGAGCTCGCCGATCCGCACGGTCACGGTCCCGTCCGCCACGACCTTCTCCGCCTCGTCGGGCAGCAGGGCCGCCAGGGCGTCCAGGGCGCTCGAGGCCGCACCCAGGGCGCGCATCTCCATCCAGTGGCCCAGCAGCATGATCACCACGAGCAGGGCCAGCTCCCACCAGAAGTCCAGCTCGAAGCCGCCGATGCCGAGCGTGGTGACCCACGAGGCGACGAACGCGACCGAGATCGCCATGGCGATCAGCAGCATCATCCCGGGCTGCCGGGACCTCAGCTCGGTGAGCCCTCCCCGTAGGAGGGCAGTCCGCCGTAGCCGAAGATCACCGTTCCCAGCACCGGCGGCAGCCAGGCCGAGCCCGGGAACCCGGGAACGTGGTAGCCCAGCAGGTGGCCGACCATCGGGCTGAGGACCACCACCGGGACCGCCAGCGCGAGGCAGAGCCAGAACCGGTTCTTGAACATCGCCGTGGAGTGGCCGGCGTGCTCGCCGTGGGTGTGGACCGTGTGCTCCTCGTCCACGGCCGAGTGGGCGGGACCGTGCGGCATGGCCTGCCCGTGTGTCTCGGCGTCGCCGGGGTGGCGTCCGAGGCCGTCCCCGTGCTGGTCCGGGTGGGTGTCCGGGGCGTTCATGACGAGCTCCTTCCGCGGCTGCGCGACATGGGCGGCGGCTCCGGTGCGACCGCGCCGCGTGCCGCCCGGGGCCCGTCCGTGCCCCCGAGAGTATACCCCCCTGGGGTATAACTCAAGGGGTCGGCCGCCGGCACCGCGTGGTCGGAGGGCACCGCGCACCGGACGGGCAGCACCACCCGGAACTCGGCGCCCCGCCCGGGGCCGGCCGAGCTCGCCTCGAGCGCACCGCCGTGGGCCTCCACGAGGGCCCTGGAGATGGTGAGCCCGATGCCGGAGCCGCCGTGCTCCCGGTCCCGGGCGGTGTCCCCGCGGTAGAAGCGCTCGAAGACGTGCGGCAGGTGCTCCGCCGCGATGCCCTCCCCCGTGTCGTCGACCCGCAGCACCACCGCCGTGGTGCCGGCCCGGGCGGCGCCGAGGACCACCTCCCCGCCGGACGGGGTGTGGCGCAGGGCGTTGGAGAGCAGGTTGCCCAGCACCTGCCCCATCCGCTGCGGGTCGACTGGCAGGACCGCACCGGGTGCGTCGTCCTCGACCCGCAGCGCCACCCCCTTGGCGGCACCGGCCTCCCGGGCCGCGTCCGCGGCGGCGCCCAGCAGCTGCGCCACGGCCACGGGTGAGCGCTCCAGGACCATGCGCCCCTCCTCGGCGCGGGAGACGTCGTCGATGTCCTCCACCAGCCGTGTGAGCCGGGAGAGCTGTTCGGCCAGGACGGCGCCGGTGCTCACGTCGAACTCGGTGACGCCGTCCTCGAGCCCCTCGAGGTAGACGCCGAGCACGGACAGGGGGGTGCGCATCTCGTGCGCGAGGTCGGAGAGCATCCGGCGCCGGACGCCCTCGGTGGCCTCGAGCTCGGCGGCCATCACGTTGAAGGCGGCCGCCAGGGCGTCGACCTCGCTGCCGGCACCCATCGCCGGGACCCGGGCGCCCCAGCGGCCCCGGGCCAGGTCCTGCGCGGCCCGGGTGAGGGCGGCGAGCGGACCGCGCAGCCGGCGGGCCAGGGAGGCACTGACGGCCAGCGCGCAGGCCAGCGCCGTGACCAGGGCCACGCCGAGCGTCCACAGGCCGGCGTCCCGATAGGCCCGCTCGACGTGCATCAGCTGGGCCGGGTCCGGCCCGGCGCCGGCGCGCACCAGATGCTCGTGGAACAGCGGCGGACCGGCGAGGGAGGCCACGACCGCCGCGGCGAGCACGCTCGCCGCCACCACCAGCAGCTGGGCGAGCAGGAAGCGCGCCGCCAGGCCGCGCTCGCGCCGCGCCGTCACGGTGCCACCATCCGGTAGCCGATCCCGCGGACGGTCTCCACGTAGCGCGGCGCGGCCGGGTCGTCCCCGATCTTGCGCCGCAGGTGGCCGATGTGGACGTCCACGAGGTGCTCGTCCCCCACCCAGGCCGGGTCCCACACCACGTCGATGAGCCGGCGGCGGGACATCGCCTCCCGGGGCCGCTGGGCGAGGGCCGCCAGCAGGTCGAACTCGGTGCGGGTCAGGGTCACCCGCTCCCCCGCCACCCGCACCTGCCGGCCCGGGACGTCGACCTCCAGGTCCCCCACCACGTGCGGCGCGACGGCGCCGTCCGGCCGGGCGACGGTGCGCGGGCGCCGCATGACCGCCTGCACGCGGGCGACGAGCTCGCGGACGCTGAACGGCTTGGTGATGTAGTCGTCGGCACCCGTGGCCAGCCCGGCGAGCCGGTCCTCCTCGTCCCCGCGGGCGGTCAGCATCAGGACGTAGCACTCCGAGGAGGCACGGATCCTCCGGCACACCTCGACCCCGTCCAGCCCGGGCAGGCCGAGGTCCAGGATCACGACGTCGGGCGCGCCGACGCCCGCCGCCTCCAGGGCGGCCGGACCGGTGTGCGCCTGGGCGACGTCGTACCCGGCCCGCACCAGGTAGGACGCGACCATTCCCGCGAGCGCCTTCTCGTCGTCCACCACCAGCACCCGTCCGGCCGGGCGGGCGGCGTTCTCGACAGCAGTTCCCATGCGTCCAGTGTCCTCCCGGGCGGGTCGCCGGTCCCGCCGGAGCGGGCCCTGCGCGCGGATCTTCGTCATTTCTTCAGCATTGCCCCGGGACCGCACCCGCTCCCGGAGGAGCCCGGGCTTGCACCACGACCGACAGTCGGCTTAGCATTCCAGGGCACCCTGACGGACAGCAGGCTGACCAGTTGCCGGGGGTGCACGACCGGTCGTCCCGTGAAGGAGTGCACCTGTGCAGCGCAAGATCTCCGTCCTCGTCGAGGTGGACCTCGACGGCCGGTACGTCCGCGTCGACGTGACCGGTGCCGTGACCCCGGTCAACCAGCAGGGGCTGCACCCCGTGCTGCGACGGGCCCGCACGATGCTCCCCGCGGCCACCGTGCGCCTGGACCTCAGCTGCGTGCGCGATCTGGACCCGCACGCCCTCGACCTGCTCCGCGAGGCGGTGGCGCAGGATCCTGGCCTCGGCGACGCCGTGGAGATCGTCACCCCGGAGCAGCCCCCGTCCGGCGACGCGGCCACCGCCCTGGACGCCCGGCGCCGGCTGCGGCACGGGATCCTGCAGCGCCGTGCCGGTGAGCTTCCCGTCCCCCTGCCCGAGCCCGCGCTGAGCGCGGCCTCCTGACGGACCCGGCCGCCGCGGCCGGGTCGCCGAGCGCAACGTTGCCGCGCCCACGACCGGGGGTGCAAAGATTGGCGGCAGCGCACGCACGATCCTGAGCGCTGCCGCACCGGGGGACGAGAGACAGAACGGCGGGACGCATGAACGACCACTCCACGCGGGACCGGGCCACGGAGGCCGCCGGCGGGCTAGATCCACGCCGGTCGGCCGGACGGGTGGTCGCCGTCGACGCAGCCCGCGGCCTGGCGCTCGTGGGCATGACCGCCGTCCACTTCCTGCCGGACGCCTACCCGGACAACGACAGGCCGACGCTGTCGTGGCTGCTCTTCGCCGGGGACTCCGCGGCGCTCTTCGCCCTGCTCGCCGGCGTGGCGCTCGCCCTCGCCTCCGGAGGACGCCGGCCGCGCCGGGGCAGGGATCTCGCGGCGGTGCGGGCCGGGACGGCCGTGCGGGCCCTGCTCATCATGCTGGTCGGCCTGACGATCGGGTACCTGATGCCCCCGGAGCCTCCGGCCGTCGGCATCCTCGTCTACTACGGCGCCTTCTTCCTGCTCGCCCTGCCGTTCCTGGGCCTGCGGGCACGGACCCTGCTGGCGTGCTCCGGCGCCCTCCTGGTGCTGGGGCCGCTGCTCATCCACTGGCTCGTCGACCGGGTGCCGGAGCACACGGACGCGAACCCGACGTTCGCGAGCCTGTTCACGGAGCCCGTGGCGGTCTTCTGGCAGCTGCTCGTCACGGGCGCGTACCCGGCGGTGACCTACCTGGCCTATCTGCTGGCGGGTCTGGCCGTGGGCCGGCTCAACCTCAAGAACCTGCACGTCCAGCTCCGGCTCCTGGCGGCCGGGCTCGGTCTCGCGGCCTTCTCGAAGCTCCTCTCCTGGCTGCTCCTCTACGCCGCGGACGGCTACAACGTGCTCCTGTACAGCATCGAGTCCCTGACCCGGGCGGACCTCGAGCACATCCTCGTCTTCGGGGCCGAGGGCGAGCTGCCCACGAACACCCTGTGGTGGCAGGTGATCGCCGCCCCGCACGTCAACACGCCGCTGTCCGTCGCGTGGAGCCTGGGGGTGAGCCTGGCGGCGCTCGCCGCCCTCCTGCTCCTGGAGCGGCAGTTCGCCACGTGGCTGCTGCCGCTGACCGCCATGGGCGCCATGGCCCTCACCCTGTACGCCGCCCAGCTGGTCCTGCTCTCCACCGAGGTGCACTACAGCAGCCCCCTGCTGTGGTTCCTCGCCTGCCTGGTGGTCTCCGCCCTCGTGGCCCTGGCCTGGCGGCACGCCTTCGGCCGAGGCCCGCTGGAGCGGGTCGTATCCGGTGCCGCGCACGCCACCGCCCGCGCCGTCGCGGACCGGGCCAAGCCTCGCGATCCCGGGCCGCCGCGCACGCCCCTCGGCTAGCGGCCGACGCGCCCGCCGGCCCCTGCGCTGCCGGGCGTCACGCCGGGCGCGGAACCGGTGGCACCGGGCTCTCACCCGCCGGCCCGATCCGTTACCGTGACAGCAGCGCCGCCCGGCGCCGGCAGGCGGATCGCCCGCGTGCCGTGGACCTCAGGAGGAACCATGCCGAAACCCGTCGTCAGCAAGGCCAGCACTGTCTGGAACGGCGATCTCTTCAGCGGCTCGGGGAGCACCCGCATGTCCGGATCGGGTCTGGGCCCGTTCGACGTGGACTGGAAGGCCCGCGCGGAGGAGGGTGCGGGGCCGCGGACGAGCCCCGAGGAGCTCATCGCCTCCGCCCACGCCACCTGCTTCGCCATGGCCCTGTCCAACGGGCTGGCGCAGAACGACACCCCGCCCACCCGCCTGGACACCAGCGCGGAGGTGACGTTCGTCGCCGGTGAGGGCATCACGGGCATCGTGCTCACCGTGCAGGCGCAGGTCGAGGACCTCTCGGCCGAGGACTTCGCGCGCCTGGCCGACGAGGCCAAGGCGAACTGCCCCGTCTCCCAGGCCCTGTCCGTGGACATCACCCTGGACGCCTCCCTGGCCTGAGCGCAGGACCCGCCGGGCCGCGACCGGCCCGGCGGGTCCTCACCCCCGGCGCCGCACGAGAGCAGCACCGGGGTGATCGCTCCGGGCATCCGTGCGGACGGCGGCGGGCGGACGGATCCGGGCATGCGGATCCCCGGCGTCACCGCGCACGTGTGAGCCCGCAGCGGGCGTACCGCCGGGCCGCGAGCCGTGCGGCGGTGGAGCCGTCAGCGCGGCTGGGCGGGATTGAACGGCGTGCCCTGGGACGGCGGATTGATCGGCGGGCCGGAGGTCTCCGGAGAGACCGGGGACCCCTGGCTGGACGAGGAGACCTCGGGGGCCTCGGTGGGGACCGGCCCACTGGGTTCGGCGCCCTGGCGCAGCGCCTCGAGCCGGCGTTCGAGGACCTGGACGACCGGCAGCCGGTCCCCGTGCGCGCGCTCGTAGGCGAGCAGCTGCTGCAGGCCCGACTCGTCGAGACCGGCGATCTTCGAGCCGAGCACCCCGACAGGCATGTGATCGTAGTCGGGCAGCGGGAGGTCGTCGTGCTGAGGGATGTCGTTCACGTCTGCTCCTTCGGCGGTGGGCGCCGGAGACCCGGCGCCGGGTCCTGCGATGTCCTGCCACGGTAGCAGTCGGAGCCCGGACTGTCAGCGTGCTTAGTGGTCCAGGTGCCGGATGGTCGGCGGAGCGCGTCTCCCCCGGACACGGAGAAGCCCCCCGGAACCGTCCGGTCCGGGGGGCTTCTGCTGGTGACCCCAGCGGGATTCGAACCCGCGTTACCGCCGTGAGAGGGCGGCGTACTAGGCCGCTATACGATGGGGCCGCGGCTGTCCGGTCGGCGGCCTCCCGCCACCGGACTCGTACACTGTACCAGGTTCCGGGAGGGGCGCCGAACCGCCCGGTGCGGGACCGCGCGGCGCCGGCTCCACCGAACCCGGACGCGGAAGAACCCCCGGACCGTCCAGTCCGGGGGTTCTTCTCGAGGTGACCCCAGCGGGATTCGAACCCGCGTTACCGCCGTGAGAGGGCGGCGTACTAGGCCGCTATACGATGGGGCCCTACTGATCGAGCGATCAGCGCTGGGATACCAGGACTCGAACCTAGAATGACGGTACCAGAAACCGTAGTGTTGCCAATTACACCATATCCCACTGTCGTTCCCGGCCCCTGCGGTTTCCCGCACCGACCGGCGCAACGCAAGAAAACTATACCGGCCTTCGGCCGGGGCGGCAAATCGGGGTCACGGGCAGTAGCGCTCCTCCAGCTCCCGGTCGATCCCCCGCCGGCAGGCCGCTGCGGCGAGCCCCCGCAGCACGGGCCCCAGCCACCGGTAGATCCCCGGCAGGCCGATGTCGGTCCACTGCATCAGCAGCGCCGTGCGGAGCAGGCTCCTCGGCCTGCCGTCGCGGCGGGTGCGCCCGTCACGAGCGAGGCCGTACAGGGCGGCCAGGCCCTTCTCGAGGCAGGCCGGGGCCGGACGCAGCTCGACGACGAACCGGGCCGACGCGGCGCTCGGGTTCTTCCACCGGAACAGGTGCTCCTCCGGGATCTCCACCTCGCGGCCGGGACCGAGGTCCCGCACCACGTGCCCCACCTGGACGCGCAGGGTCCCCTCCAGGACCCGCAGGTGCATCCCGATCCGGCGGTGGTAGTGGGCGAGCACCTCCCTCCGGGCTCCACCTCGACGTGGAGCAGGGCGTGCTCGCCGCCTGTCTCGGCACCGGTGCGCAGCCAGGTGATGGTGTCCCGCTGCACCGGATTGCGGTGCTGCGGGCGGCCGGTGCGCATCCGGGTGATCTCGTCGTCGGTCCGGTCCATGGCCATCGCCCCCTGGGTCCAGGCTACGCCGCCGCGCGCTCCCGCGCGCGCCCGGGCCGCACGACGACGCCGGCCCCGCCCACCGTGTGCGGTGGCCGGGGCCGGCGTCGTCGTGGTGCGGGGCTCAGCCGAGCTGTCCGGCGAGCGCGCGGATCCGGGCGAGGGAGGAGTCCTTGCCGAGGATCTCCAGGGACTCGAACAGCGGCGGCGAGATCCGCCGCCCGGACACGGCGGTGCGGACGGGGCCGAACGCGAGGCGGGGCTTGATGCCCAGCCCGTCGACGATCGCCTCGCGCAGGGCGGTCTCCAGCGCCGGGGCGCGCCAGTCCTCAAGGGGCTCCAGGGCCTCGAGGGCGGCCCGGAGGACGTCGCCGGCGGAGTCCTTGAGCTGCTTGCGGGCGTCGTCGGCGAGCTCGATCTCGTCGTCGGCGGCGAACAGGAACGACAGCAGCTCGGGGGCCTCCCCCAGCAGGTTCATCCGCTCCTGCACCAGCGGGGCGGCCTGGTCGAGGACCGCGGCCTCTCGTTCGGTCAGGGTCTCCCCCAGCACTCCCGCCGCCTGCAGGTAAGGGACAAGGCGGTCGCGGAAGTCGGCGGGCTCGAGCAGGCGCACGTGCGTGCCGTTGATGGCCGTGGCCTTCTTGAGGTCGAAGCGGGCCGGGTTGGCCAGGACGTCGTGGACGTCGAAGTGGGCCACCAGCTGCTCCACGGTGAACACGTCCTCGTCCGCGGACAGGGACCAGCCGAGCAGGGCCAGGTAGTTGAGCAGGCCCTCGGGGACGAAGCCGCTGTCCCTGAGGTGGAACAGGCTGGACTCGGGGTCGCGCTTGGAGAGCTTCTTGTTGCCCTCCCCCATGACGTAGGGCAGGTGCCCGTACTCGGGCACGTACTGCGCGACGCCGATCTCCACCAGCACGCGGAAGAGGGCGATCTGGCGCGGCGTCGAGGAGAGCAGGTCCTCCCCGCGGAGCACGTGGGTGATCTCCATCAGGGCGTCGTCCACCGGGTTGGTGAGGGTGTACAGCGGCTGGCCGTTGGCGCGCACCACGACGTAGTCCGGGATGGACCCGGCCCGGAAGACGATCTCGCCGCGGATCATGTCGTGGACCACGATGTCCTCGTCCGGCATCCGCAGCCGCAGCACCGGCTCCCGGCCCTCGGCCCGGTGGGCCGCGATCTGCTCCTCGGTGAGGTCCCGGTCGTAGTTGTCGTAGCCCAGCTTGGGGTCGCGGCCGGCGGCGCGGTGGCGGGCCTCGACCTCCTCCGGGGTCGAGTAGGCCTCGTAGACGGCCCCGTGCGCCAGCAGCTTCGCGGCGACGTCGCGGTAGATGTCCAGGCGCTGGGACTGCCGGTAGGGGGCGTGCGGACCACCGGTCTCCACACCCTCGTCCCAGTCGATGCCGAGCCAGGCCAGCGCCTCGAGCAGCTGCTGGTAGCTCTCCTCGGAGTCCCGCTGGGTGTCGGTGTCCTCGACGCGGAACACCATGGTCCCGCCGGTGTGGCGGGCGTGGGCCCAGTTGAACAGCGCGGTGCGGATCAGTCCCACGTGCGGGGTGCCGGTCGGGGACGGGCAGAAGCGCACCCGCACGGGCGAGGAGGTGGAGGCGGTGGCCGGGGTGGCGGGCTTTTCGGTCATGGCTCTTTCGGGACGTCGGTGGGTGCGTGGATGGGTGGGCGGGGCGTGCGGCCGCGGGCGCAGCGGCGCAGGACGGTGGGCAGGACGCCGATGCCCTCGACCTCGACCTCGATGCGGTCGCCCTCGTCGACGATCCCGACGCCGGCGGGCGTGCCCGTGAGGATCACGTCGCCGGGCAGCAGGGTGAACGCCTGGGAGACGTAGGAGACGAGGAACGGGACGTCGAAGACCATGTCCCGGGTGCTGCCGTCCTGCTTGGTCTCCCCGTTGACGCGGCTGCGCACGGCCAGTGCGGAGGTGTCGAGGTCGGTCTCGATCCAAGGTCCCAGCGGGCAGGCGCCGTCGAAGCCCTTGGCGCGGGCCCACTGGTTGTCGGTGCGCTGCACGTCGCGGCCGGTGAGGTCGTTGGCGGCGGTGTAGCCGAAGACCACCTCGCGCACGCGCTCCACGGGCACGTCCTTGCACATCCGCCCGATCACCACGGCGAGCTCCGCCTCGTAGGAGACCTCCTCGGTCCACGGGGGCAGGGTCACCGGGTCGCCGGGGCCGGCCACGGAGGTGTTGGGCTTGAAGAACAGCATCGGCGAGGTGGGCAGCTCGTTGCTCAGCTCCGCGGCGTGGTCGGCGTAGTTGCGCCCGACGCACACGATCTTGGAGCGCGGGATCACCGGGGCCAGGAGGCGGACGTCGGCGAGCTCGTGGCGCTGCTCCGTGGGGTGGACCCCGGTGTAGAACGGGTCGCCCGCGAGGACGGTGACCGTCTCGGCGCCGGGCGCGCCCTGGACCGCGCCGAAGTGGATCTCGTTGTCGACGGTGAACCTGGCAATTCGCATGGCCCCAGGCTATCCCACGGCCCGCGGGGCGGCGCGCGGCCCCCTCGGCCGGTCACCGAGGGGGCCGGGGGACTCAGACCAGGCGGGTGAGCCAGCCGTGGGGATCCTCCGCGCGGCCGGTCTGGATGTCCAGCAGCTGCTTGCGGATGTCCATGGTGACGGCCCCGGGGCGGGCGCCCTCCTCGCCGATGGTCCCCTCCGCGGAGAGGAGCCGGCCGATGGGCGTGATCACGGCCGCGGTCCCGCAGGCGAAGGCTTCGGTGACCTCGCCCGACCGCCAGCCCTCCCGCCACTCCTCGAGGGTGAAGCGGCGCTCCTCGACGGTCATCCCGCGGTCGCGCGCGAGCTGGATGATCGAGGTGCGGGTGACGCCCTCCAGGATGGTGCCGGTGAGCTCGGGGGTGACCAGCGTGTCCTCCCCGAGGACGAAGAACACGTTCATCCCGCCCAGCTCCTCGACGGCGTCCCCGCGGTCCCGGTCCAGGAACATCACCTGCTGGCAGCCGTGGGACTCGCCCTCGATCTGGGCGACCAGCGAGGCCGCGTAGTTGCCGCCGCACTTGGCCGCCCCGGTGCCGCCGCGCCCGGCGCGGGCGTAGTCGCGGGAGAGCCAGATGTCGACCGGCTTCACGGGCCCGCCGAAGTAGTTGCCGGCCGGGGAGGCGATCACCGAGTACAGCACCTGCCGGGACGGGCGCACGCCCAGGAACGCCTCGGTGGCGATCATGAACGGGCGCAGGTACAGGGACTCGCCCTCCCCGTCCGGCACCCACTGCTCGTCCACGGCGACGAGCTCGCGCAGGGAGTCCAGGAACATCTCCTCGGGCAGCTCCGGCAGCGCCAGCCGGCGGGCCGAGCGGTTGAGCCGGGCCGCGTTGGCCTCGGGCCGGAACGTCCACACGGAGCCGTCCGCGTGCCGGTAGGCCTTCAGCCCCTCGAAGATCTCCTGGCCGTAGTGGAGCACCGCGGCGGCGGGGTCGAGCACCAGCGGCCCGTACGGCTCGATCCGCGGGTCGCTCCAGCTCCCCGTGCCCGCGACGACGTCGCCGAACCAGTCGATCTTCACCATGTGGTCCGA
Source organism: Kocuria sp. CNJ-770 (assembly GCF_001942375.1). Taxonomy (NCBI): domain Bacteria; kingdom Bacillati; phylum Actinomycetota; class Actinomycetes; order Micrococcales; family Micrococcaceae; genus Kocuria; species Kocuria sp. CNJ-770. Next base: position 42,338 of record NZ_MKJW01000079.1, on the reverse strand, counting down.
GAAGTTCGTGCCGAAGCCCGGGTCGGCGAGGATGGCCGCGCGCACCTCCTCCGGGACCGGGTCCTGGGTCAGGTGGTGGGCGAAGGTGGTGGGCTGAGTGGTCACTGCGTCTCCCTGCGGGGTCGACCCCGTGGCGACCGGCACGCGGGGCGGGCGGATGGTTCGTGCCCCAGCCTATCCCCGGAGCACGCGGGCGGGGCGGCTCAGGCCAGCGCGGCGAGCACGCCGTCGCCCACCTGGGCGGTGCTGCGCGTCTCGGTCCCGTGCGCGGCGAGGTCCTGCTGCACGGCGGCCTCGATCCGGGCGGCCTGCTCCGGGAGGCCGAGGTGCTCGAGCATCATGGCGGTCGCCAGGATCGCCGCGACCGGGTTCGCCAGCTGCCGCCCGGCGATGTCCGGCGCGGAGCCGTGCACCGGCTCGAACATCGACGGCGCGGTGCGGTCCGCGTTGATGTTGCCCGCCGGGGCCAGGCCGATGCCGCCGGTGACCGCGCCGGCCAGGTCGGTGAGGATGTCGCCGAAGAGGTTGTCGGTGACGATCACGTCGAAGCGCGCCGGGTCGGTGGTGAGGAAGATGGTCGCCGCGTCCACGTGCAGGTAGTCGACCGCGACCTCCGGGAACCCGGCGCCGATCTCCTCGACCAGCCGGGAGTAGAGCCGCCCCGCGTTGACCAGGACGTTGTGCTTGTGCACCAGGGTGAGCTTCTTGCGCTCGCGCCGGGCGGCCAGCTCGAACGCGTAGCGCACCAGCCGGCGCACGCCGTGGGCGGTGTTGAGCGAGACCTCGGTGGCGATCTCGGCGTCGGTGCCGGGGCGCAGCACCCCGCCGTTGCCGGCGTAGGGGCCCTCGGTGCCCTCGCGGACCACCACGAAGTCGATGTCCCCGGGCCGGGCGAGCGGGCTGGTGGTGCCCGGGTAGAGCCGGGAGGGGCGCAGGTTCACGTAGTGGTCCAGGGCGAAGCGCATCCGCAGCAGCACGTCCCGCTCGATGACCCCGGAGGGCACCCGGCGGTCGCCGGGGGCGGCGCCCACCGCGCCGAAGAGGATGGCGTCGTGGCCGCGCAGCTCCTCCAGCGTCTGCTCGGTGAGGGTCTCCCCCGTCTCCAGCCAGTGCTGGGCGCCGAGACCGAACCGGCGCTTGTCCACGCGGACGCCGGCGGCGGAGGTCACGGCGTCGAGGACCCTCTCCGCCTCGGCCACCACCTCCGGGCCGATGCCGTCGCCGGGGACGACGGCGATGCTCAGGTGGGCGGGGGCTGCTGCGGGAGTCGGCTCGCTCATGCCCTCAGGATAGGAGCGCCGTGGCGCGAGCATCCACGCTCCGGACGGACGTCTCACATGCCGGACGGCCCCGAGGGTTCAGGCCTGCAGGGCCGCCGGCTCCTCGTAGCGGGGGAACACCGGCGCCGGGGCGGGCAGCGGGGTGCCGGGGACCAGCGGCGTGCCCAGGGCGGTGAAGAGCCGGGCGTCGCCCTCGGCCTGGCCGAGCACGTCGAGCAGCCGGCCGGCCGCCTCCGGCATCACCGGCTGCACGAGCAGCCCCACCGTGCGCACGACCTCGAGGGTCACCCACAGCACCGTGGCCATCCGCTGCGGGTCGGTCTTGCGCAGCTTCCACGGCTCCCGGGCGGTGAAGTAGCGGTTGGTCTCGGCGACGACCCGCCAGACGAGCTCCAGGGCCCGGTGGAACTGCTGCTCGTCGAACTCCGCGCGCACCGGCTCGTAGAGGCCGGCCGCGGCGTCGAGCATCGCCCGGTCCTCGGCCGTGAGCTCCCCCGGGGCCGGGACCCGGCCCTCGCAGTTCTTCGCGACCATCGACAGCGAGCGCTGGGCCAGGTTGCCGAGGTCGTTGGCGAGGTCGGAGTTGATGCGGTTGCGGATGGCGTCGTGCGAGTAGCTGCCGTCCTGGCCGAAGGGCACCTCGCGCAGCAGGAAGAAGCGCAGCTGGTCCAGCCCGTACTCGGCGACCAGGGCGTGCGGGTCGATCACGTTGCCCACGGACTTGGACATCTTCTCGCCCTGGTTGAACAGGAACCCGTGGGCGAAGACCCGCTCGGGCAGGGGCAGCCCGGCCGACATCAGGAACGCCGGCCAATACACCGCGTGGAAGCGGGCGATGTCCTTGCCGATCACGTGCGCGTCGGCCGGCCAGTAGCGCCGGAAGAGCTCCGAGTCGGTGTCCGGGAAGCCGACCCCGGTGAGGTAGTTGGTCAGTGCGTCCACCCACACGTACATCACGTGGTCCGGGTCGCCGGGCACGGGCACGCCCCAGTCGAAGGTGGTGCGGGAGATCGAGAGGTCCTCCAGGCCCGAGCGGACGAAGGAGACGACCTCGTTGCGGCGGGTCTCCGGGAACACGAAGCCCTGCTGCTCGTAGAGGGCCAGGAGCCGGTCCTGGTAGGCGGAGAGCCGGAAGAAGTAGGACTCCTCCTCCGTCCAGGTGACCTCCGTGCCGGTGCCGAGCGAGTAGCGCAGCCCGTCCTCGCGCAGCTCGGTCTCGTCCTCGGCGTAGAACGCCTCGTCGCGCACCGAGTACCAGCCGGCGTACTTGCCGAGGTAGACGTCCCCGGCCTCCTCCATGCGCCGCCAGATGGCCGCCGAGGCCGCGTAGTGGTCGGGGTCCGTGGTGCGGATGAAGCGGTCGTAGGAGATGTTCAGGGCGTCGTCCATCGCCCGGAAGCGCTCCGCGTTGCGGTCGGCGAGCTCCCGGGCGGTCAGCCCCTCCTTCTCCGCGGTCTGCTGCATCTTCTGCCCGTGCTCGTCGGTGCCGGTCAGGAAGCGGACGTCGAAACCGTCCAGCCGCTTGAACCGGGCCATGACGTCGGTCGCGATCACCTCGTAGGCGTGCCCGATGTGCGGGGTGCCGTTGGGGTACGCGATGGCCGTGGTGATGTAGTACGGGGTGCGGTCGGAGGAAGTCACGGTTTCCACTCTACCGACCGCGCCGGGGCTGCGGCGCCCGCCCGCGGGTGCCACGATGGGCGGGACAGCCGGCACCGATCCCTCAGGAGGCCACCGTGCGCAGCGAGCTCTTCGCCCAGGACAACTTCGAACGCCAGAGCCAGGAGCGCTGGACCCTGCAGTCCTCCCGGATGCTCCGGGTGGGCCTGGGCCCGGACGTCGTCGCCACGAAGGGCGCCATGGTCGCCTACCAGGGGCGGATGGGCTTCCGGCACGAGGGCTCGGGCTCGATCGGCAAGCTGATGAAGAAGGTGCTGACCAGCGAGGACGCGCCCATGATGCGCGTCTCTGGCGAGGGCGAGGTGTTCTTCGCCCGGCAGGCGCGCACCGTGTTCACGGTGCTGCTGGAGGGCGAGGGGATGACGGTCAGCAGCTCCTCCCTGCTGGCCTTCGACGACACCCTGTCCTGGGACATCCGGCGTGTGGGCGGGGCCGGGATGATGGCGGGCGGGCTGTTCAACCTGGAGCTCTCCGGCCACGGGGTGCTCGCCCTGTGCTCCGACGGGGCGCCGATGATCCTGGACTGCGCGAGCCAGCCCACGTACGTGGACCCGCAGGCGGCCGTGGCGTGGTCGGCCAACCTGGTCCCGGGGATCCAGAACGACCTGTCGATGGGCTCCCTGCTCCGCGGCGGCTCGGGCGAGTCCTTCCAGCTGGCCTTCTCGGGCCCCGGCTTCGTCATCGTCCAGCCCTCGGAGGGCGTCCCGGTGGTGCGGCAGGGCTGAGCCGCCGCCGGGAGCCGGGGTCGCCCAGCCGCCCCCGGGTGAGGCCGACGACGACCAGCGCGGCCCCGGCGTAGGTGCCGAACAGCACGAGGTCCACCACGTCCAGCAGCCCGGTGTGCACCGGGTCCGCGGCGAGCAGCACGAGGTGGTCCTGGGCCGGGGTGAAGCTCGCGTGCAGCAGGACGCAGAGCAGCACGCTGCGGGTGCGGTTGTAGAGCGGCGTGTAGAAGAACGCCAGGACGAAGGGCACCGCGAAGCCCAGCGGTCCGTAGAGCGGCACGTGCCACACCCCCCACAGCAGGCCCAGCAGCGCCGTGGCGCGCAGCGGCCCCAGCCGGGCCTGCAGCCGCGGCAGCGCGAACCCGCGCCACCCCGGCTCCTCGAGGCCGCCCCCGAGGACGGCAACGAAGGCGAAGCTCGCCAGGTAGGCGGGGGCCCGGGCGAGGGCCAGGGACCAGTCGACCTCCCGGCCCAGCGCCACGAGCACCAGGTTGACGACGGCGTACAGCAGCGCGGGCAGCCCCAGCGCCCAGGCCCACCAGCGGACGGGGACCCGCCACCGCACGATCGCCCGGGCCCAGGTCCGCAGCGGCTCCCCCGCCAGCCGGGTGGCCGCGGCCGCCGCCAGCAACGGGCCGAAGCCGCCGAGCAGGAGCAGGACCGTGCCGCCGGCCCCGAGCAGCAGGGGTGCCCAGCACGTCCAGGACCAGGCGTAGGCCAGCGCGAAGTAGACCACGAGCTGGTGGCGCCCGGCCCAGCTCCGCACGCCCCCGCCGGGCGACCGCTCGCGTGCCCCGACGTCCGCCATGCGGACCACCCCCGATCGTGGCGGCTGCCTCCGCCGTCAGGGTACGGCTCCGGACACGGCGAGGGGCCGCGTCCGCACGGAATGCTCGGCGCATGACGTGCGGACGCGGCCCCTCGGCCGGTGCCCCCGCCGCCGTCGTGGGCGGCGGGGCGGGTGCGGATCAGCGGGCCGCGGTGCCCTCCACGTAGTCGGCGTCCGGCGAGGTCCAGGCGAAGAGCTTGCGCAGCTCGCGGCCGGTGACCTCGATCTGGTGGGTCTCCTCCTTCTCGCGCAGCTTCTTGAACTCGGGGCCGCCCTGGTCCTGGTCCTCGATGAAGCGCTTGGCGAAGGTGCCGTCCTGGATGTCGGCGAGCACGGCCTTCATGTTCTCCTTGACCGCGGGGTTGATCACGCGGGGGCCGGAGACGTAGTCGCCGTACTCGGCGGTGTCGGAGATGGACCAGCGCTGCTTGGCGATGCCGCCCTCGACCATGAGGTCCACGATGAGCTTGAGCTCGTGCAGGACCTCGAAGTAGGCGATCTCCGGCTGGTAGCCGGCCTCGGTGAGGGTCTCGAACCCGTACTGGACGAGGTGGGACATGCCGCCGCACAGCACGGCCTGCTCGCCGAAGAGGTCGGACTCGGTCTCCTCGGTGAAGGTGGTCCTGATCACGCCGGCGCGGGTGCCGCCGATGGCCTTGGCGTAGGACAGGCCCAGCTCGAGGGCCGCGCCGGAGGCGTCCTTCTCGACGGCCACGAGGGCGGGCACGGCGCGGCCGGCCTCGAACTCGCGGCGCACGGTGTGGCCCGGCCCCTTCGGCGCCACCATGACGACGTCGACGCCCTCGGGGGCCTCGATGTAGCCGTAGCGGATGTTGAAGCCGTGGGCGAAGAACAGGGCGTCGCCGTCCTTCAGGTTCGGGGCGATCGACTCGGCGTAGACGTGGCGCTGGACCTGGTCCGGGGTGAGGATCATGATGACGTCGGCTTCCTCGACGGCGTCCGCGACGGTGAGGACGCGCAGCCCCTCGGCCTCGGCCTTCGCGCGGGACTTCGAGCCCTCGGCGAGGCCGATCCGGACGTCCACGCCGGAGTCGCGCAGGTTCAGCGCGTGGGCGTGGCCCTGGGAGCCGTAGCCGATGACGGCGACGGAGCGGTCCTGGATGATCGACAGGTCGGCGTCGTCGTCGTAGAAGATCTCTGCCATGGGGGTGTCTCCTTGAAGCATGGATGGGCGCGGCGGAACCCGCCGCGAGGTGGTTGGGGTGTCTGTGGGCCGGCGCCCGGGGCACCGCCGCCCGGGGGCGTCAGTGGCGCAGGGCGCGGTCGCTCATCGACTTGGGACCACGTCCGAGGGCCAGCGTACCGGCCCGGACGATCTCCCGGACGCCGAACGGCTCCAGGATGTCGAGCAGCGCCCGGAGCTTGTCCGGGGCGCCGGTGGCCTCGATGACGAGCGACTCGGTGGAGACGTCGACAACGGTGGCCCGGAACAGGTCTGCGGCTTGGGTGACCTGCAGACGGGTCGCGGCGTCGGCGCGCACCTTGACCATGATGTGGTCACGCTGCACCGACGACTCGGTGGTGAGCTCGACGATCTTGATGACGTTGATCAGCTTGTTCAGCTGCTTCGTCACCTGCTCGAGCAGCTCGCCCTCGGCGTCCACCACCACGGTGATGCGGGAGACGCCGTCGAGCTCCGTGGGTCCCACGGCGAGCGAGTCGATGTTGAAGGCGCGGCGGGCGAACAGCCCGGCCACGCGGGTGAGCACGCCGGGTTTGTCCTCGACCAGCACGGAGAGGGTGTGTCGGCTCATGGTCAGTCCTCCTCGTCCCAGTCGGGAGTCATGTTGCGGGCGATCTGGATCTGGTCGTTGGACACGCCGGCGGGCACCATCGGCCACACCATCGCGTCGGCGGAGACCACGAAGTCGATCACCACGGGGCGGTCGTTGATCTCGAGGGCCTGGCGGATGACGTCGTCCACGTCCTCGTCCCGGGTGCAGCGCAGCGCGGCGCACCCGTAGGCCTCGGCGAGCTTGACGAAGTCGGGCACCATGATGCTGTCGTGGCCGGTGTTCAGGTCGGTGTTGGAGTACCGGCCGTCGTAGAACAGGGTCTGCCACTGGCGCACCATGCCCAGCGAGGAGTTGTTGATCACGGCCACCTTGATCGGGATGTTGTTGATCGTGCAGGTGGCGAGCTCCTGGTTGGTCATCTGGAAGCAGCCGTCGCCGTCGATCGCCCACACCACGCGGTCCGGCTGGGAGACCTTCGCGCCCATCGCGGCGGGCACGGCGAAGCCCATGGTGCCCAGGCCGGCGGAGTTCAGCCACTGGCGGGGCCGCTCGTAGCGCACGAAGTGGGAGCTCCACATCTGGTGCTGGCCCACGCCCGACGCGTAGACGGCCTCGGGGCCGGTCAGGGCGGAGATCCGCTCGATGACGTGCTGCGGGGAGCCCAGCCCGTCGGCGGGCTTCGGGTAGCCGAGCGGATAGGTGGCCTGCAGGCCGCTGAGCGTGGTCCACCACGCGGAGAGGTCCGGCGCGCCGCCGCGCTCGAACTCCTGGCGCACGGCGGCGACCAGGTCCGGGATGATCTCCTTGACGTCGCCCACGATCGGGACGTCGGCGGTGCGGTTCTTGGAGATCTCGGCCGGGTCGATGTCGGCGTGGATGATCCGGGCGGTGGGGGCGAAGGTCTCCAGGTGGCCGGTGACCCGGTCGTCGAAGCGCGCGCCCAGCGTCACCAGCAGGTCGGCCTGCTGCATCGCGTACACGGCCGGGACGGTGCCGTGCATCCCGGGCATGCCGAGGTTCTGCTCGTGGGAGTCCGGGAACACTCCGCGCGCGGTCAGCGTGGTCACCACCGGGGCGCCGGTGAGCTCCGCCAGCTCGGCGAGCTCGGCCGCCGCGTCGGCGCGCATCGTCCCGCCGCCCACGTAGAGCACCGGGCGCTGGGCGGCCGCGACGAGCTTGGCGGCCTCCCGCACCTGCTTGGCGTGCCCGCGGGTGACGGGGCGGTAGCCGGGCAGGTCCATCCGCGGCGGCCAGGAGAACGTCATGGTGTCCTGCTGGGCGTCTTTGGCGATGTCCACGAGCACGGGACCGGGCCGGCCGGTCGAGGCGAGGTGGAAGGCCTCGGCGAGCACCCGCGGGATCTCCTCGGCCTGCGTCACCAGGTAGGAGTGCTTGGTGATCGGCATCGTCATTCCCACGATGTCGGCCTCCTGAAAGGCGTCGGAGCCGATGACCTTCGAGGACACCTGCCCGGTGATGGCGACCATGGGGATGGAGTCCATGTGCGCGTCCGCGATCGCAGTGACGAGGTTCGTGGCCCCGGGGCCGGAGGTCGCGATGCACACGCCCACCCGCCCGGAGGCCAGGGCGTAGCCCTCGGCGGCGTGGCCGGCGCCCTGCTCGTGCCGGACCAGGATGTGGTTGATCCTGTCGGTGTCCATCAGCGGGTCGTAGGTCGGCAGGATGGCGCCGCCGGGCAGGCCGAACACGTCGGTCACCCCGAGCTCCTCCAGGGACCGGATGACGGCCTGGGAGCCGGTCATCTGCATGGGCGGCACGGTGTTGCCGGGCCCGTGGACGGCCGGGGCTGCCGGGACGACGTGCTCGCGGGCGCCCGGAGGCCGGTGGTCGGCGGCGGTGTCCACCCGCTTGGTGGCCATCAGCGCCGGGCTGATCGGCTGTCCCTTGCTCATGTCACTGTCCTTCTGGTGTCGGTGGTTCTGTTCCGGCCCCTGCGGTCGCGTCCCCGATGGCGCCGGGCAAGAAAAAGGGCCCTCGCTGCACCGGGTGGTGCGACAGGGCCCGTGCGCTCGACCGGTCGTCGGCTCAGGCCCCGCGTCCGACGAGGACGCGTACCGTGAGCTGGACGACACCGTGGCTGAGTTGCATGGCTCCATGCTCTGCCGCCCGCCCGGGCGTGTCAATCTTCGGACGGCCCGTCCCACCATGTGAGACAGCGCACGCCGGGGCCGTCGCCGCGCGCCCGCGACAGCCTTTGTGGGGCCGCCCTCCTGCCGCCGCGGCAGCGGCCGGCTCCGTGCGGCGAACCAGCCCGGGGTCCGCACGGCACGTCCGGCCGGACCGGGCGCCGGCCGCACGCGCGGTGCGGCGGATCCGGGGCGGCCCCGAGGCGGTCCGGGCGAAATGGACAAGCCGCCGTGAGGTGGTAGAGTACTTTCTCGTTGCGAGGCGGAGCACGGCGCAAGCCGGCCGGCCCGATTCGGCCCCCGGGCCGGGTCGTGCTACTGTTTCTGCCGCAGCACCCGCGCCCCTAGCTCAATTGGCAGAGCAATTGACTCTTAATCAATGGGTTCTCGGTTCGAGTCCGAGGGGGCGCACCACAGCAGAGGCCCTGCCGCATCAGCACGCGGCAGGGCCTCTCGTCGTTTCCGGGACCGATTGCAGCGCACCACTCCGGCCTTGGGACGCCTCCCGTCGTCGTCGGCCTCCCCGCGCCGGCCCGGGCACGACAGTGCCCGGGGTCACGGCTGTGCCCCGGGCGTCCTCGGCGGGGCCCTGCCCTCGTGGTCCCGCGCGCGGCGGTGCGGAGACCGCGTCGCGCCGCCTCCCGGCCGGGGCCGCGGGCGGCGCGGACCGGCTCAGGGAGTGGTGTCGCCCTGGGCCACGGTCTCGCGCTCCACTGCGTCGTCCACCTCGATCTCCTGGGCGGCCGGGGACGCGCCGGCGGAACCGGCGTCGGTGACGGTTCCGTCGGGCTCCACCCGCAGCTTCCAGCGGGCGCCGCCGAGGGTGGTGATGATGTCGGCCAGGGTGCGGCGCAGGCTCTCGTCGGTGAGCAGGCCGTCCCCCACCAGGTCGTCCTCGAGCTGCGTGGCGGCCTCGAGGATGCGCTGCCCCTCCGGGGTGATCGACACGAGGTGGCTGCGGCGGTCCCGCACGTTCTTCGAGCGGGTGACGTGCCCGTGCAGCTCGAGCCGGTGCAGCGTCTTGCCCATGGTCTGCGCCTGCACCCGGACGCGGTGCGCCAGCTGGGCCTGCGTCATGCTCCCCGCGGTCTGCAGCACGTCGAGGGCCATGACGCCCGCATGGGTGACGCCGAGCGTGGCCAGGCGCTCGTTCCAGGCGTGCTCCACGAGACGCGCCGCCGTGGAGAGCAGTCTGTTGGTGGGCCATTGAGTGGTGAAAGGCATGAAAAGCAGTCTACCGACCCGGAACGCCGATTACAGCATCATGCTAAGCAAACTTATGAGCATTTCGCCGCGCGTGGACACCGGGGTCCCGAGGTGCCGCCCGCTGACCCGTCCAGCGGCCCCCCGGGAACCGCCGGTAGTCTTCGTGGTCCGGGCACCGCCCGCACAGCACAGCACAGCACAGCACAGCACAGCACGACAGCATGGAGGAACCGTTCATGGCGGCACGTCTCGAACCCGGCCGGAAGGCCCCCGACTTCACCCTGCCCGACGCGCAGGGCCGGCCCGTCTCGCTCGCCGACCACCGCGGGCGCCGCGTGGTCGTCTACTTCTACCCCAAGGCCTCCACGCCCGGCTGCACCACGCAGGCGTGCGACTTCCGCGACAGCCTGGAGCGCTTCGCCGCGGACGGCTTCGCCGTCGTCGGCATCTCCCCCGACGGCCCGGAGGCGCTGGCCCGGTTCGCCGACGCCGAGGCCCTGACCTTCCCCCTGCTCTCCGACGCCGACCACCGGGTCGCCGAGGCGTACGGGGCCTGGGGCGAGAAGAAGAACTACGGCAAGACCTACGAGGGCCTCGTGCGCTCGACCGTGGTGGTCGGCCCGGAGGGGGACGTGGAGCTCGCGCAGTACAACGTCCGTGCGACGGGACACGTGGCGAAGCTGCGCCGGGACCTCGGGCTCGACGCCTGAGGCTAGGATGAGCGGGGGCCCGGACGGGCCCCTCGGCGCGAGTGGTGGAACTGGCAGACACGCAGGATTTAGGTTCCTGTGCCCTGACCGGCGTGCGGGTTCGAGTCCCGCCTCGCGCACCCCACGGCCCCGCACGGGGCCTGAGCACGACCCGGCCGACGGCGATCAGCACGGCGGCCTCCACGACGACGACCACCCCGCCGGCCGGTCCGGCCGGCCACGAAGGACCCATGGCGCCCAGGCGAGTTCCCCGCACCGCGGCCGCCCTCGCGCTCTGCGCGGGGCTGCTCGCCGTGAGCGCGTGCGCGCCCGGCGACGGCTCGCCCGCTCCCACGGCCTCCCGCTCGGTACCGCAGGCCACGTTCGTCTTCGCCAACGCGGCGGCGGCGCCCACCCTGGACCCGGCGGTGGTCAGCACCGTGGAGACCTCACGGATCGCGGCCCAGATGCTGGAGGGCCTGGTGCGGGCTGACCCGTCGACGGGCGAGCCCGTGCCGGCGCTCGCCACGTCCTGGCAGCGCTCGGCGGACGGGCTGACCTACACCTTCGAGCTGCGCGACGGGGTGCGCTTCCACGACGGCACCGTCCTGGACGCGGACGCGGTCTGCGCGAACTTCGAGCGCTGGGAGTCCCTGGCCGCTGCCGGGCAGCGGACCTCCTTCGCCACGGTCTTCCGCGCCGCCGACGGCGGGACCCTGTACGAGGGTTGCACCGTGGAGTCGCCCTCATCCCTGGAGCTGTCCCTGACCTCCGCCCGCACGCCCGTGCTGCGGGCGCTGACGCAGCCGGCCTTCGGCATCGCCTCCCCGGAGGCCCTGGCGGCCGGCACGCAGGGGACCCACCCCGTGGGAACCGGCCCGTTCCGCTACGAGTCCGGGGACGGCACCCGCGTGGTGCTCCGGGCCGATCCCGGCTACTGGGGTGAGCTCGGGGACATCGGCACCCTCGAGTTCCGCACCGTCGCCGAGCCCGAGCTGCGCTACGTCGCGCTGCGCCTGGGCCAGGTGGACGGCTACGACCAGGTGGGCCTGGACTCCTTCGCCCCGCTGGCCCGGGAGGGCGTCCAGGTCTTCCAGCGGGACCCGTACTCGGTCTCCTACCTCGGCATCAACCAGAACGTGCCCCCGCTCGACGACCCGGACGTGCGGGAGGCGATCGCCGCCGCGGTGGACCGGGGCGCCATCGTGCGCGAGCACTATCCCGACGGCACCCGGGTCGCCGACCAGTTCCTCCCGGCCCGCTTCGCGATGGACGGGACGGACCTGCAGGTGCCCTCCTACAACCCGCAGCGGGCGCGGGAGCTGCTCGCACAGTCCTCCTACGACGGGGAGCCGCTGCGCTTCTACTACCCGCGCCACACCTCCCGCACGTACATGCAGGAGCCCGAGAAGGTCTACGCCGACATCGCGGCCCAGCTGGTCCGGGCGGGCTTCGTGATCGAGCCCGTGCCGGTGGACTGGACGGACGGGTACGTCCAGCAGGTCCAGGACCCGGACGGCGACCACGCCCTGCACCTGCTGGGCTGGAACGGCGGCTACCGGGATCCGGACTACTTCATGGGGGCGCTCTTCGGCGGGCCCGGCGGCGAGTTCGGGATCGACAACGCCTCGCTGTTCCGGGCGGTCGACCGCGCGGCGGCCCTGCCCGACGGCGAGGAGCGCACCCGCGCCTACGCGTCGATCAACGACCGACTCTCCCGTCTGCTGCCGGCCGTCCCGCTGGCCCACCCGATCTCGGCCGTGGCCGTCGACGACTCCGTCACCTCGTTCCCGCTGACCTCCACCGGCTACGAGGAGTTCAACCGGGTCCGCCTCGACCCCGCGCGCTGAGTCCGGCCGCCGAGCGCCCGGTGCCATTCGGGAATCGTCCGGGCGTGGCGTTAGTCTGAGTCCCGACCACTCACCGGCGCAGCGTCAGCGCCGGGCGTTCTACGGGAGCATCGACTGTGACATCACCTCAGGCAACGGAATCGACCGACGTCCTCCTGATCGGGGGCGGCGTCATGAGCGCCACCCTCGGCGTGTTCCTCAAGGAGCTCGAGCCGCAGTGGGACATCACGCTGCTGGAGCGCCTGGACCAGGTGGGCGCGGAGAGCTCCAACGTCTGGAACAACGCCGGCACGGGCCACTCCGCGCTGTGCGAGCTCAACTACGCCCCGCAGGCCGCCGACGGCTCGGTGAACCCGGCCAAGTCGCTGAGCATCAACGAGCAGTTCCAGCTCTCCCGCCAGTTCTGGGCCTCCCTCGTGTCCGAGGGCAAGCTGCAGGACCCGCGAACCTTCATCAACCCCGTGCCGCACATGTCCCTGGTCTTCGGCGACGCCCACAGCGACTACCTGCGGCGCCGCTACGAGGCGCTGAAGCCGAACAAGCTCTTCGAGCGCATGGAGTACACCGAGGACCGGGACAGGATCGCCGGCTGGGCGCCCCTGACCATGCACGGCCGGGGCGCCGGGCGGGTGGCCGCCTCCTGGTCCCCGGAGGGCACCGACGTCGACTTCGGCGAGCTGACGCGGCAGCAGGTCGCCCACCTGCAGGCCCGGGGCGGCGAGGTCCGCTACGGCCAGCAGGTCGTGGACCTCGACCGGCAGAGCGACGGCACGTGGGTGGCCGAGGTCAAGAACCGGCTCAACGCCGAGGGCCACCGCCTGATCCGGGCCAAGTTCGTCTTCGTGGGCGCCGGCGGCGGCGCCCTGCCGCTGCTGCAGAAGTCCGGCATCCGCGAGGCCAAGGGCTACGGCGGGTTCCCGGTCTCGGGCCTGTGGCTGCGCAACACCGACGAGAACGTGGCCTCCCAGCACAACGCCAAGGTCTACGGCCAGGCCTCCGTGGGGGCTCCCCCCATGTCCGTGCCGCACCTGGACACCCGGTACGAGCACGGCCGGCGCGCCCTGCTCTTCGGCCCCTACGGCGGCTTCAAGCCCAACTTCCTCAAGCAGGGCTCGTTCCTCGACCTGCCGCTGTCCGTGCGCCCGCACAACCTCTACCCCATGACCCGCGCCGGCCTGGCGAACCTGGACCTCGTGAAGTACCTGCTGAGCGAGCTGGCCAAGACCAAGGGGCAGCGCGTCGAGGCCCTCCAGCAGTTCTACCCGACCGCCGACGGCTCCCAGTGGGAGCTCGTCGAGGCCGGCCAGCGGGTGCAGGTGATGAAGCGGGACAAGGAGAAGGGCGGCGTGCTGCAGTTCGGCACCGAGCTCATCACCGCCGCCGACGGCTCCATCGCCGGCCTGCTGGGGGCGTCCCCGGGTGCCTCCACGGCCGTGCCCATCATGCTCAACCTGCTGGCCAAGTCCTTCCCGGGGCGGATCTCCGGGTGGGAGGGCCGCCTGAAGGAGCTCATCCCCTCCTACGGCGTCACCCTCAACGACCACCCGCAGCTCGCGGACGAGGTCATGGGCCGCACCGCCCAGGTGCTCGGCATCGGCTGACCCCGCGCCGGCCCGGCACGCGAGCCCCGGACCCGCCGGTCCGGGGCTCGCGGCGTGCCCGCCCCCGCCCGGTGCCGGCACGGACGGTCCCGGCCCCCTGTCGGATTCCGGCGGTACGCTGAGGAGCGCCCGCTCCCGGCCTCCCCGGGGCGCCCTCGACCGTCCCTCCCCTAGGAGCACGCGTGTTTCTCCTCGCCCGCGCCTCAATGGCCAACCGCGCCCTGATCGTGCTCATCACGGTCTTCGTGGCCGTCTTCGGCGTGCTCAGCATGCGCTCCATGAAGCAGGAGCTCATCCCCTCCCTGGAGATCCCCGTGATCAGCGTGGTCTCGGTGATGCCGGGGTCCTCGGCCGAGGTGGTCGACGAGCAGGTGGGCCGGCCGCTGGAGCGCGCCCTGAACATCGTGGAGGGCCTGGAGAGCTCCACGTCCACCTCGCGCAGCGGGCTGTCCGAGATCCAGCTCGGCTTCGAGTACGGCACCGACCTGGACCGGGCCCGCAACCAGGTGGAGCGGGCCGTGTCCAACGTCGAGACGCAGCTGCCGGAGGACGTCGAGCCCACCGCCTTCGCCGGGTCCGTCGCGGACTTCCCCATCGTCTTCCTCGCCGTGTCCTCCGACGAGGCGCTCAGCCCCCTGGCCGCGGACCTGGAGCGCTCACGGTCCCGGACCTGCAGAAGATCGACGGCGTGCGCTCGGCCGAGGTCAGCGGCGCCCCGGAGCAGGTCGTGTCGATCCTGCCGGACCAGGCGCAGCTCGCCCGCGCCGGGGCCACTCCCGCCGACCTCCGCACCGCGCTGGAGGAGAGCGGCGGGCTCGTGCCGGTGGGCACGGTCGAGGACGGTGCCACGAGCGTCCCCGTCCAGGCCGGCTCCCCGCTGGACTCCCTCGAGGCCGTGCGCAACGTCCCCCTCCCCCGCTCCGAGGACACCCCCGAGGACACCCCCGCTGCCGCCGGGACGACCACCATCGGCGAGGTGGCCACCGTGCAGCTCGCCGACCAGGAGCAGACCTCGATCACGCGCACCAACGGTGAGCCGACCCTCGCCGTGTCCGTCACGAAGACCCCGGACGGGGACACCGTGGGGATCTCCCGGGCCGTCGAGGAGATGGTCCCTCGGCTCGAGGAGGACCTGGGCAACGGCGCCCGGATCACGACCGTCTTCGACCAGGCGCCCTACATCGAGCAGTCCATCGAGGACCTCACCGTGGAGGGCCTCCTGGGCCTGGCCTTCGCCGTCCTCGTCATCCTGGTGTTCCTGGCGTCCCTGCGCTCGACCCTGGTCACGGCGATCTCCATCCCGCTGTCCCTGCTGGCCACGTTCATCGGCATCAGCGCCCTGGGCTACTCGCTCAACCTCCTGACGCTCGCCGCGATCACGCTGTCCGTGGGACGTGTGGTGGACGACTCCATCGTGGTGATCGAGAACATCAAGCGCCACTACGGGACGGTGGACCTGCGCACGGACCCCGCCAACGCGAAGCGCCGGGCCATCCTCACCGCGGTGCGCGAGGTCTCCGGGGCGATCACCGCCTCGACGCTGATCACCGTGGCGGTGTTCGTGCCGATCGCCTTCGTGGGCGACGTGACCGGTGAGCTGTTCCGGCCGTTCGCGCTCACCACGACCATCGCCCTGCTGTCCTCCCTGGTGGTGTCCCTGACGATCGTGCCGGTCCTGGCGTACTGGTTCCTGCGCGATCCGCGCCTGGCCCGGCGCCGCTCCAGCACGGCCTCCGCCCGGACGGCGCCCTGGTCCTCCACCGGCGCCGAGGCGCCCACCCGTCTGGCCCGCGGCTACCTCCCGGTGCTGCGCGGCACCCAGCGGCACCCGTGGGCGACGGTAGGGGTGAGCGTGCTGGTCCTCGCGGGCACGGCCGCCCTGCTGCCGGTGCTGCCCACGAACCTGCTGGGGGACACGGGACAGAACACGATGACGATCGAGCAGGACCTCCCGGCCGGGACCGCCCTGGCCGTGACCTCCGAGCAGGCGTCCCGCGCCGAGGAGGTGCTCGCCTCGACCGAGGGTATCGAGGACGTCCAGGTCACCATGGGCACCGGCGGCGGCTTCTCCGCGTTCATGCCCGGCAGCGGCAGCAACAGCGCCACCTTCTCCGTGACGACGGACGCCGAGGTCGACCAGCAGCAGCTGCGCCGGAGCGTGGGCGAGCAGCTGGACGCCCTGGACGGCGCCGGCGACTTCTCCGTGCAGGGCGCCCAGGGGTTCACCAGCAGCGACGTGGAGATCACCGTCAGCGCCCCGGACCAGGACACGCTGGTCACGGCGGACGGCGCCGTCGTGGAGGCCATGCGCGGGCTCGACTCCGCCGGGCAGGTGACGAGCAACCTGGCCGCGACCCAGCCCACCGTGGTCGTGACCGTCGACCGGGCCGCCGCGGCCGAGCGCGGGCTGACCGAGGAGCAGGTCACCGGGGCGCTGGCCGGAACGGTCAACCCCCTCCCGGCCGGGTCCATCGACCTGGACGCCGACTCCGTGGCCGTGACCATCGGCGAGGGCCGCGCCGTGGAGGACGTCGAGGCCCTGCGCGCCCTCCCGGTGCCCACGGCCGGCGGAGTGGCCCGCCTGGACGACCTGGCCGAGGTCGAGGAGACGCTCACCGTCGAGACCATCACCTCGAGCCGCGACCAGCGCACCGCGACCGTGGCCGTCACCCCGGCGGGCGACGACCTCGGCGCCACGAGCGCCGCGGTGCAGGAGGCCCTCGCCGGACTCGACCTCCCGCAGGGCGCGGCCGCCGAGCTCGGCGGTGCCGCGACGGAGCAGCAGACGACCTTCCGCCAGCTGGGCCTCGCGGTGCTCGCGGCCATCGCCATCGTCTACGTGGTCCTGGTGGCGACGTTCAAGTCCCTGGTCCAGCCGCTGATCCTGCTGGTCTCGATCCCGTTCGCGGCCACGGGCGCGGTGCTCGCGCTGCTCGTCTCCGCGGTGCCCCTGGGCCTGGCCTCCCTCGTGGGCGTGCTCATGCTGGTGGGGATCGTGGTGACCAACGCGGTCGTGCTGATCGACCTCATCAACCAGTACCGGGGGCGGGAGCACGGCATGGCGCTGGAGGACGCCATCGAGCGCGGCGCGACCCGCCGCCTGCGGCCCATCGTGATGACCGCACTGGCCACCATCCTGGCGATGACGCCCATGGCGCTCGGGGTCACGGGGCAGGGCAGCTTCATCTCCCAGCCCCTGGCCGTGGTGGTCATCGGCGGGCTCATCTCCTCGACCCTGCTGACCCTGGTGCTGGTCCCGGTGCTCTACCGGCTCGTGGAGGCCCGCAGGGAGGAGCGCCACCGCCGCCGGGAGGAGCGGATCGCGGCGCTGGCCGACGCGTGACACCTGCGCTCTTTCGTGGACATTTGCGTTAGGGAATGCTGGTGTCCACACAGAGCCTGCGCGGTCGGCCGGGGAGGCCCCGGCCTCATCCGGCCTGGTCAGAACGGGGTGTCGGGGTACTGCCCGGATGGGCCCCACCCGGCCCCGGTGGGGGGACCCCCGAAAGGGGGACACTCGCGCCCGGTCCGGCCATGTAACCCGGTCGTAGCATTAACGTGTGCCCCGCAGAGAAACAGACCGTGTGCAGAACAGCGCCGACGCCTGGGAGGCCCTTTTCAGGGCCCAGGTGACGGTCATGCGGCGCCTCCAGCGCCAACCCGAGTTCGCGGAGCTCTCGGCCCGCGAGTACGACGTCCTGTTCAACCTGTCGCGCTCCGACGAGTCGGGGATGCGGCTCAACGAGCTCAACGAGTACGTGCTGCTCACCCAGTCCAGCCTCAGCCGGATGCTCGAACGCCTGGAGCTCAAGGGGCTGGTGCACCGCTGGCAGGACCCCCAGGACCTGCGGGGCCTGCGGATCCGGCTGACCGATGCGGGCCGGGCCATGCAGGCGCAGATCGCCGAGCAGTTCCGGGTGCACGTGCACGAGCTGATGTCCGCCGGGCTCGACCCGGAGGAGCTGCGCATCCTCACCCGGCTGGCGGACCGCCTGCGGGAGGCCGTCAACTCCCTCTGACCGGCCCGTCCGCTCAGCCGGGCAGCGGAAGGACGACCCGCGCCCCGGGATCCTCGGACGTGCCCGCGGTGGACTCCGCCGCGATCCGCATCTCCCCCAGCGTGATCCGCCCCTGCAGGGTGGTCAGGAACGCCGTCTCCGAGGCGTCGGCGCCGGTGGCGATCCGCACGAACTCCGAGCGGGGGGCCAGTCCCGTGGCGTCGAGGATGTACCATCCGCCGTCGTGCCACGCCTCGACCACGGCGTGGAAGTCCATGGGGGACAGCCCGGGGGCGTAGACGGACACCAGCCGCGCCGGCACGCCCAGGGACCGCAGCAGGGTGATGAGCAGGTGGGCGTAGTCGCGGCAGACGCCCTGGCGGGTCAGGTACGTGTGCACGGCGGTGTCCGTGGCCGTCGACGAGCCCGCCACGTAGTCCAGGTTCTCGTGCACCCAGTCCCGCACCCGCTGCAGGGTCGCGTAGCCACCGCCGCGGGCTCCCGGGAACAGGGCGTCGGCGGTGCCGGTCATCTCGTCGGAGGGGCAGAAGCGGCTCGGGCGCGTGTAGCGGACCACGTCCACGGACGCCGCCGCCGGCGGCGGGCCCCCAGCGCCGTCCAGGACCAGCTCGTAGGAGACGGTGCACTGCGTCCCGCCCGGCACGCGGGCCAGGTGCAGCCGGGTGCCGTGCAGGTCCTCGGCCGGCTCCAGCGGCAGCGGCTCGCCGTCCACCCGCAGGCGCAGCCGCTCCCCGGGGTGCGGACCGCCGCCCAGACGGGCGGCGGCGAGCGAGAACACCGCCAGGTGGTCGGTCTCGGACGCGAAGTCGACCTCCGCGGAGACGGTGCGCCGGGTGGTGGGCACGAGGGGCCTCCTGATCAGACGGGATGTCGGCCGGGCCCGCGGCCCGCCAGCACCATTGTCGCCCACCCGATCGATCATCAGTACACTGATGCAGGAGACCTCCCCCACACGCCCCCGCCGCCGGCCGGAGCCCACGCACCGGATCCGGCGGCCACGACCGAAGGACGTGCACGATGGCACAGGACACGACCCAGGACAGCCGGTCCAAGGAGCGGACCGCCCCGGACCCCGAGGACAACCGCAAGCCGGACAGCCCCACCGAGCTCAGCAAGCCCGCGTGGGGCTACATCTTCAAGCGCTCGCTCTCCGAGTTCTCCAAAGACGACTGCACCGACCTCGCCGCGTCGCTGACGTACTTCGCGGTGCTCTCCCTCTTCCCCGCGCTGCTGGCCATCGTCTCCCTGCTCGGCGTGTTCGGGCAGGGACAGGCCACCACCCAGGCCATCACGAACTTCCTCAGCGACTACGCGCCGCCGGAGCTCGTCACGCTGCTCGAGGGGCCCATCAACAACCTCACCACCAGCACCGGCGCCGGGCTCGCCCTGTTCACCGGTCTGCTCGGCGCCCTGTGGACCGCCTCCGGGTACACAGGGGCGTTCGGCCGGGCCATGAACCGGATCTACGAGGTCGAGGAGGGCCGGCCGATCTGGAAGCTGCGGCCGATGAACATCCTCGTGACCCTGGTCCTGGTGCTCGTCGTGGTGCTGATCATGCTGATGCTCCTGATCTCCGGTGGCATCGCCCAGTGGGTGGGCGACCTCATCGGCCTCGGCACGACCGCGGTGACCGTCTGGAACATCGCCAAGTGGCCGGTCGTCGTCGCCCTGGCGATCGTGCTCATCGCGATCCTCTACTACTTCACCCCCAACGTGGAGCAGCCGAAGTTCCGCTGGATCAGCATGGGCTCGATCGTCGCCCTGATCGTGGCGGCCCTGGCCGCGGCCGCCTTCACCTGGTACGTGGTCAACTTCGCGTCCTACAACGCCACCTACGGGATCATCGGCTCCGTCATCATCCTCCTGCTCGGTCTGTGGATCATCAACAACGTGCTGCTGCTGGGCGCGGAGATCGACGCCGAGGTGGAGCGCGGCCGCGAGCTCCAGGGCGGGATCAAGGCCGAGGAGACCATCCAGCTCCCGCCGCGGGACACCCGCCAGATCGACAAGCAGGAGAAGAAGGAGGAGAAGCTCATCGACCGCGGCCGCAAGCTGCGCCTGGAGCACGAGCACCTCGACTACTCCTCCGGCGACTCCGACGACGACTCCGGGACCTCCCGGCAGGGCAGCAGCTCGGCCTCCTGATCCCGAGCACCGCACCGCGCAGCTCCGAGAGCTCGGCGGGCACCGCAGCGGCGACACCGTGGCCCAGCCCCACGGGGTCGCCGCTGCGGCGTTCCCGGGACCGCACCGCCGCCCCGGTGCGCCCTTCCCTAGACTGGGGAGCAGGGTTCCGGACCGGAACCGCCACGTCGTCCGCAGAAAGGACCATTCCCCATGCACGAGGTCAGAGGAGTCGTCGTCAAGGCGAAGAACGAGCCGGCCACCCTGGAGACCATCCTGGTCCCGGACCCGGGACCGGGCGAGGCCCTGGTGGACGTGCTCACCTGCGGGGTGTGCCAGACCGACCTGCACTACAAGGTCGGGGCGGTGGGCGAGGACTTCCCCTACCTGCTGGGCCACGAGTCCTCGGGCATCGTCTCGGCGGTCGGTGAGGGGGTGACGGAGGTCGCCGTGGGCGACCACGTGATCCTGAACTGGCGGGCGGTGTGCGGGCAGTGCCGGGCCTGCCGGCGGGGCGAGCCGCTCGGGCGCACGCGCGGCTGAGCCGTCCGCGGCACCGGCGCCGCTCGCCGCGGCGCCGGTGCGGCGGCCGGGACCGCGCACAGGGACGACCGGTCCCGGCGCCGCGGCCGGGACCACGGAGAACAGGACAGCATGGGCACCAACACCCTGCCGGCGCCGCCGCGCCCGGGCACGACGTCCCGCACGGACCCGCGGGCGCGGTGGGCGGCCGTGGTGACGATCTGCGCCGCCGTGCTCTGGGTGGCGCTGATGAACCAGTGGTTCCTCGCCCAGGAGCTCTTCGGCCACACCCCGCGCGCGGCGTCGCCGCTGCGCCTGGACATCGACGCCGTGGGCTTCGAGGCGGACGTCCTGCCCTACAACCCCACGGAGGACCAGCTCGCGGAGGCCTCCCTGGTGCCCCCGCAGACCTACAGCGGCTACTGGCTCACCCCCTACGGGATGCCCGGCGCGGGCTCGGAGAACACCACCTACATCGCCGGGCACAGCTACGACCGGATCGACCTGCCGTTCAACAAGCTCAGCGATCCGGCCCTGGTCGGGAAACGGCTCGAGGTGGAGACGGTCGACGGGACGCTCGACTACGTGGTCGACTCCGTCACGACCTACGAGAAGGACACGCTCAAGGACAGCGAGATCTGGCGGGTCGTGCCCCACCGCATCGTGCTGATCAGCTGCTACACGAGCGACGCGGTCGGCAAGAACGTCGTGGTCACCGCCTCCCCCGCCCCGGAGACCTAGGCCCGGTCGCGGGGGAGCCGGTGGTCGCCGGGAAGCCGGCACTCGCGGGGAGTCAGCGCAGGCCGACCGGGCGCTCCATGGCCAGGCCGAGCAGCTCGTCGATCAGCCGCGCGTAGGCCAGCCCGGACGCCGCCCACATCCGCGGGTACATGGAGATCGGGGTGAAGCCGGGCATGGTGTTGACCTCGTTGATGACGACCCGGCCGTCCGGGGTGTAGAAGAAGTCGGCACGGCACAGGCCCTCGCCGTCGAGCGCCTCGAATGCGGTCACGGCTCCGGCGCGGATGGCGTCGGTCGCCTCCTGCGGCAGGTCCGCGGGGCAGCTGAGCCTCGCGGACGCCTGGGAGACGTACTTGGCCTCGAAGTCGTAGAAGGCGTGCTCGTCGACGATCTCGATCTCCCCGGGCATCGAGGTGCGGGCCGGGTCCGTGCCGCGGCCCTGGAGCACGGCGCACTCGATCTCCCGGCCCACGATGCCGGCCTCGACCACGAGCTTGCGGTCGTGCTCGCGGGCGGTCTCGATCGCCGCGTCCAGCTCCTCGGGCCGGTCCACCTTGGTGATCCCGAAGGAGGAGCCCGCCCGGGCCGGCTTGACGAACACGGGGAAGCCCAGCGCGGCGACCCGCTCGCGCACGCCGGCCGGGTCGAGCGCCCACTGGCGGTCGGTGACCACGGTGTAGGGGCCCACCTCCATCCCGGCCGCCTCGAAGGCCAGTTTCATGAAGTGCTTGTCCATGCCCACCGCGGAGGCGGTCACCCCGCAGCCGACGTAGCGCAGGTCCGCGAGTTCGAGGAGCCCCTGCAGGGTGCCGTCCTCGCCGAAGGGCCCGTGCAGCAGGGGCAGGACCACGTCGATGTGGCGGTCGCGGGTCACGGTCTCCCCGCAGGAGCCGGCCTGCCGGACGATCAGCTCGTTCTCCCCGACCTTCAGGGGCAGGCTCACGAGGTCCTCCCCCACCGGCAGCTCGGCGATGGGGTTCTCGTCCAGCAGCCGTTCCAGCTCCTCCTGGGGGCAGAGGAACCACTCGCCGGAGGTGGAGATGCCGACCGTCACCACGTCCCACTTCTCCCGGTCGATGGCCCGCAGCACGCCGCGGGCCGTGATGAGGGAGATGGAGTGCTCGCTGGAGCGTCCGCCGAAGAGCACGGCGACGCAGGGGCGGGGGGTCATGGGGTGGTCCCTTCGGATTTGATCTCGCGGCCCAGCAGCAGCGGGGCCAGGTCGTCGACGGTGAGGTCCTCGCGCAGGATGGCCACGACGGCCTCGGTGATGGGCATGTCGACGCCGTGCCGGCGGGCCAGGGCCAGCACGGCAGGTGCGGACTTGATCCCCTCGGCCGTCTGGGTCATCTCCTCCTGCACCTCGGCGAGGCTCGCGCCGAGCCCCAGGAGCCGGCCCGCCGTGCGGTTGCGGGACAGCGGCGACGAGCAGGTCGCCACGAGGTCGCCCATCCCGGCCAGGCCGGAGAGCGTCTCGAGCCGGCCGCCGAGGGCGAGGGCGAGGCGGGTGGTCTCGGCCAGCCCGCGGGTGATGATGGAGGCCTTCGAGTTCTCCCCGAAGTGGCGCCCGTCGGCGATCCCCACGGACAGGGCGATGACGTTCTTGACCACCCCGCCGATCTCGGTGCCCACCACGTCGGTGTTCGTGTACGGGCGGAAGTAGCGGGTCCGGCAGGCGTGCGCCACCCAGGTGGCCAGCTCCGTGGTGGAGGCCGCGACGACGGAGGCGGTGGGCTGCTCCTCGGCGATCTCCATGGCCAGGTTCGGCCCGGAGAGCACGCAGGTGCGCTCCCGCCAGTGCTCGGCGTCCCGGTCCGTGTCCCGGCCGAGCTCCTCGGCGACCACCTCGCTCATCCGCAGCCCGGTGTCCCGCTCGAGCCCCTTCGCGAGGGAGAGCAGCACCGCCTCCGGGTCGAGGTGCGGGGCCGCTGCGGCCAGCTGCGCGCGCAGCGCCTGGGCGGGCACCGCGAGGACCACGAGGTCGGCCCCGTGCAGGGCGGCGGCGAGGTCGCCGGTGGCCTGCAGGAGCCCGGGCAGCCGGATGCCGGGCACGTAGCGGTCGTTGACGTGGGTGCGGGCCACGTGGCCCATGGCCTCCGCGTCGCGCCCCCAGAGCACGACGGTGCGGGCCGGCGGCTCGTGCCGGGCGTGCGCGGCGGCCCGGGCGCTGTCGGCCAGGACCTTGGCGAAGGTGGTGCCCCAGGACCCGGCGCCCAGCACGGCGATCTTCCGGGGGCCCTCGGCGGTGCCGGACAGGACGGGCGGGAGCGGGACGGGCAGGGGCCGGGCGGGGCCGGAGGGCGAGCTCACAGGCGGCCTCCTCGGCGGCGGTCCCAGAGGGCGGGCGGGGCGTCGACCCCGCGCAGCGCCGCGAGCTCGCCGGTCACGGCCCGCATGATCGCGTCGGTGGCGTCCTCCAGCCGGGCGGCGTGGCGCCCCACGGGGTGCGTCAGGTCCGGGACGTCGTCGCGCCACGGGGTGAGGTCGACGGGCGGGCCGATCCGCACGCGCACGGGCTTGCGCGGGAACAGGCTGACGGTCTGCCGGCCGGTGGACGGTGCTCGGCCGAGGACCTCCTGGTCGCCCCAGTGCGCCAGCGGGATCAGCGGGACGCCGGTGGCCAGGGCGAGCCGGGCGGCGCCCGTGTGCCCGGTCATCGGCCACTGGTCGGGGTCGCGGGTGAGGGTGCCCTCGGGATAGATCACGACCGCCCCGCCGGAGGCCAGCTCCGCGCGGGCGGCGGTGAGCGCGGCCGCGGCGTCGGGGGTGCCGCGCAGGACGGGGACCTGCCCGGTGGCCCGCAGCACGGCGCCGACCACGGGGGCGCGGAACAACGACTCCTTGGCGAGGAACCGGGGCATGATGCCGTTGTCGTAGAGCGTGATCGCCACCGTCAGCGGGTCGAGCTCGGTGAGGTGGTTGGGCACCACGATGAACCCGCCCTCGGCGGGCAGGTGCTCCGCCCCGGTCCAGCGCAGCCGCGCTACCAGCCGGTAGGCCGGCTTGACGACCCCCGCCAGCACTCGGAACAGGCGGCGGTTCGACGTGCGGCTCATCGACGGGCCCGGCTCACTCGCCGTCGAGCTCGAACGACGCCCCGAGCCCCGTCAGCTTGTCGGTGAAGTGCTCGTAGCCGCGCTTGATGAGCTCGACGCCCGTCACGTGGGAGACCCCGTCGGCGGCCATCGCCGCGATCAGGTGGGAGAAGCCTCCGCGCAGGTCGGGGATGTTGATCTGGGCGGCCCGCAGCGGGGTGGGCCCGGAGATCACGGCCGAGTGGACGAAGTTGCGCTGCCCGAACCGGCACGGGACGGACCCCAGGCACTCGCGGTGCAGCTGAATGGTGGCCCCCATCCGGTTCAGGGCGCCGGTGAAGCCGAAACGGTTCTCGTAGACGGTCTCGTGCACGATGGACACCCCCTTGGCCTGGGTGAGGGCGACCACGAGCGGCTGCTGCCAGTCGGTCATGAAGCCGGGGTGGACGTCGGTCTCCACGATGAGCGGGTTGAGGTCCCCGCCGGGGTGGTAGAAGCGGATCCCGTCCTCGGTGATGTCGAGGCCGCCGCCGATCTTCCGGAAGGTGTTGAGGAAGGTCATCATGTCGGACTGCCGGGCTCCGGCCACGAAGATGTCGCCGCCCGTGGCGAGTGCGGCCGAGCCCCAGGAGGCGGCCTCGATCCGGTCGGGCATGGCCCGGTGACGGTAGCCGGTGAGCTCGGGGACGCCCTCGATCCGGATCACCCGGTCCGTCTGCACCGTGATGATGGCGCCCATCTTCTGCAGGATCGCGATCAGGTCCATGATCTCGGGCTCGGTCGCCGCGCCCCGCAGCTCGGTGTGGCCGTCGGCGCGGGTGGCGGTGAGCAGCACCTGCTCGGTGGCGCCGACCGAGGGGTAGGGCAGCTCGACCTTGGCGCCGTGCAGCCCGTGCGGGGCGCTCATCCGGATCCCCGACTCGAGCTTCTCGACCCGGGCCCCGAAGTGGCGCAGCACGTCGAGGTGGTAGTTGATGGGCCGGTCGCCGATCTTGCACCCGCCGAGGTCGGGGATGAACGCCTCGCCGATCGCGTGCAGGAGGGGGCCGCACAGCAGGATCGGGATGCGGGAGTCCCCCGCGTGCGCGTCGATGTCCGCGTGCCGGGCCGTGGTCACGTTGGACGGGTCGAGGGAGAGCCGGCCGTCCTCGCGCCCCACCTCCACCCCGTGCAGGGACAGCAGGTTGGTGACGACCTGGACGTCCTTGATCTCCGGCACGTTCGCCAGGACGGACGGCGTGGACCCCAGGAGGGCGGCCACCATGGCCTTGGGGACGAGATTCTTGGCACCTCGCACGGTGACCTGGCCGGACAGGGGAACTCCGCCCGTGATGTGCAGTGCGCTGCTCATGAACTTCCGATCTGCTGTTGCCGGGCCACTCCCGAGCGGGAGCGGCACCCGTACAGTGTAGGTTCCCCGGAGAGCGGCCTCGCACAGGCGGGGTCGTGCGTGTCCGGGACAGCGCGCGGCCCGGCGGGGCCGTGGAGGCTCCGCCGGGCCGGGCAGGGGGCGCCGGCTCAGGTGCGGGCGGGCAGCGTGGTGGGCTTGAACGCGGGCCGGCGGGCCTCGTAGGCGGTGATGGCGTCCTCGTCCTGGAGGGTCAGCCCGATGTCGTCCAGGCCCTCCATGAGCCGCCAGCGGGTGTAGTCGTCGATGACGAAGGGCACGGTCACGGTGTCGCAGCTCACGGTGCGCGCCTCGAGGTCGACCTCGACCGGGGTGCCGGGGTGCTCCTCGATCAGCTTCCACAGCAGCTCGACGTCGGACTGGTCGACCTGGGCGGCGAGCAGTCCCTGCTTGCCGGAGTTGCCGCGGAAGATGTCGGCGAAGCGCGAGGAGATCACCACCCGGAATCCGTAGTCGCGCAGCGCCCACACGGCGTGCTCGCGCGAGGAGCCGGTGCCGAAGTCCGGGCCGGCCACCAGCACGGAGCCGTGCCGGTAGGGCTCCCGGTTGAGCACGAAGTCCTCGTTCTTGCGCCAGGCGGCGAACAGGGCGTCCTCGAAGCCGGTCTTGGTGATCCGCTTGAGGTAGACGGCGGGGATGATCTGGTCGGTGTCCACGTTGGACTGCTTCAGCGGGACGCCGACGCCCCGGTGCGTGCTGAACTTCTCCATGGGAGGGCCTTCCTGGGCTGCGGGTCGGGGGCTCACGCGCCGGCCGACGCGAGGTCGGTCGGGGCGGCGGCGGGCTCGAGGTCGGACGGGGAGGAGAGGGTGCCGCGCACCGCGGTGGCCGCGGCCACGACGGGTGAGACGAGGTGGGTGCGCCCGCCCTTGCCCTGGCGGCCCTCGAAGTTGCGGTTCGACGTCGAGGCGCACCGCTCGCCCGGGGCCAGCTGGTCCGGGTTCATGCCCAGGCACATCGAGCAGCCGGCGAAGCGCCAGTCCGCCCCGAACTGCTTGAACACCTGGTCCAGGCCCTCGGCCTCGGCCTGCAGCCGCACCTTCGCGGAGCCGGGCACCACCATCATCCGCACGTTCCCGGCCTTGGTCCGGCCCTTGACGATCTCCGCGGCGGCCCGCAGGTCCTCGATCCGGGAGTTCGTGCAGGAGCCCAGGAACACGGTGTCCACCGGGATCTCCTTCATGGGCGTGCCGGCGGTCAGGCCCATGTACTCCAGGGCCCGGCGCGCGTTGGCCTTGTCGTTCTCGTCCCCGACGTCCTCGGGGTCGGGCACGGCCGCCGAGAGCGGGACGCCCTGCCCGGGGTTGGTGCCCCAGGTGACGAAGGGCTCGAGCTCGTCCGCGTCGAGGAACACCTCGGCGTCGAAGACGGCGTCCTCGTCGGTGCGCAGGGTCCGCCAGTACTCCACGGCGGCGTCCCAGTCGGCCCCCTCGGGGGCGTGCGGGCGGCCCTGGACGTAGTCGAAGGTCGTCTCGTCCGGGGCGATCATGCCGGCCCGCGCCCCGGCCTCGATGGACATGTTGCAGATCGTCATCCGCGCCTCCATGGACAGGGCGCGGATCGCGGAGCCGCGGTACTCCAGGACGTAGCCCTGCCCGCCGCCGGTGCCGATCCGGGCGATGACGGCCAGGATGATGTCCTTGGCCGAGACCCCGGGGCGCAGGGTGCCCTCGACCGTGATCGCCATCGTCCGGAACGGCGCCAGGGGCAGGGTCTGGGTCGCCATGACGTGCTCGACCTCGGAGGTGCCGATGCCGAAGGCCAGCGCGCCGAACGCGCCGTGGGTGGAGGTGTGGGAGTCGCCGCAGACCACGGTCGTCCCGGGCTGGGTGAGCCCCAGCTGGGGCCCCACCACGTGCACGATCCCCTGCTCCGCGTCGCCGAGCGGGTGCAGCCGCACGCCGAACTCGGCGCAGTTGGCGCGCAGCGTCTCGATCTGCTTGCGGGAGGTGTCGTCGGCGATGCGGGAGAAGATGTCCTGCGTGGGCGTGTTGTGGTCCTCGGTGGCGATCGTCAGGTCCGGGCGGCGCAGCGGCCGGCCGGCCAGCCGCAGCCCCTCGAAGGCCTGCGGGGAGGTCACCTCGTGCAGCAGGTGCAGGTCGATGTAGAGCAGGTCCGGCCGGCCGTCCTCGCCCTGGCGCACGAGGTGGTCCGCCCAGACCTTCTCGGCCAGGGTGCGCCCGCCCGCGCGCCCGGAGGCCGGAGCGGAGGTCGTGGAGGGGGTGGAGGACTGGTAGTCCGGCATGGCGGATCCTTCCGTGCTGCCTGTGCGTGGCCGCCTGTGTGTGGCTGACTGTGCGGGGTCGTGACTCCATGGTCGCGGGCGGCCTCGCGGAGTGGCCAGCTTTCCGGCTTGCTTCTCACATTTTGAGACGGCAGTATCAGAGCATGGACACATCTGGACATCTGGACCCGTCCGGCGCGCCCTTGGGCAGCCCGCTGGGCGGGCAGGGCACGGGCGAGGCCCTGCTGCTCAGCTCGGCCGCCGCCCCCAGCGGCGTGGGCGTCGTGGACAAGGCGTCCATGATCCTCGACGCCCTGGAGGCGGGACCGGCGACCCTGGCCCAGCTGGTGAGCGCCACCGGTCTGGCGCGGCCCACCGTGCACCGGCTCGCCGTGGCCCTGGCCCACCACCGGTTCGTGGGCCGGGACATGCAGGGCCGCTTCGTGCTCGGGTCCCGGCTCGTGGAGCTGGCCTCCGCCGCCGGCGAGGACCGGCTGATCGCCGCCGCCGGCCCCGTGCTCGTCAACCTGCGCGACGCGACCGGGGAGTCCGCGCAGATCTTCCGCCGGCAGGGCGACTGGCGCGTGTGCGTGGCCTCGGCCGAGCGGCCGATCGGGCTGCGGGACACGATCCCCGTGGGCACGCAGCTGTCGATGAAGGCGGGGTCGGCCGCGCAGGTGCTCGTCGCGTGGGAGGACCACGACCGGCTGCTCGAGGGCCTGCGCCACGCACGGTTCTCCGCCACGGTGCTCGCCGGGGTGCGCCGCCGGGGCTGGGCCCAGTCGCTGGGCGAGCGCGAGCCGGGCATCGCCTCCGTGTCCGCGCCCGTGCGGGGGCCCTCCGGCCGCGTGATCGCGGCGGTGTCGATCTCCGGGCCGATCGAGCGGCTCACCCGCCAGCCCGGACGCCTGCACGCGGAGGTCGTGGTGCAGGCCGCCCGCCAGCTCACCGAGGCGGTGCGGGCCGCCGCGCACTAGACCCGCCGGACGCCGCAGCGGGCCCGGCCCGAGTGCTGCGCCCGGCGGCGCGCAGGAGCGCGCCCGGTGCCGTCGGGTGGTGCCCGCACCCGCGGGTGCAGGCGTTCCGTCCCCGCCGCGGAGCCCTCCCGGGCGCCCTGCGGCCGACCCGACCGGTCCGGCGCCGGATCCCTTGCCCGCGGATGCCGGCGGGAGTAGCCTGAGCGCCATCCGGCCAGGGGACCCACCAGGAGGTGGCGGCCATGGACGACCCGGTCCCGGTCCTGCTGCTCGCGACCAGCGACCCGGTCTCCCGGGGCATCCTGGGAGACCAGTTGCGCCGGCGCTACGGCGCCGACTACGAGGTCGTGGTCTGCGCCGACCACGCCCACGCCCGGGCGATCCTCCGAGGACTGCGGCGCTGGGGCCGCGCGGTGGCCCTCATCGTGGGGTGCTACGGCCCGGCGGACCGCGACGGGCTGGACCTCCTGCGGCGCGCCTACGCCGAGCACCCCGCCGCCAAGCGGGCCGTCGCGGTGACGTGGGGCGACTTCGCCAGCGGCCCCACCGTGTTCCGGGCCATCGCCCAGGGCCACGCCGACCTGCTCGTCCTGCGCCCCGAGCGCCCGCGCGACGAGGAGTTCCACGGCGCGATCACCGACGCCCTCGACGACTGGCACCTGGCCCAGGGCGGTGGGTTCGAGGCGGTCCGGATGATCGGGGACCAGCGCGACGAACGGGCCCACTCGCTGCGCGACACCCTGGTGCGCAACCACATCCCGGTGGGCTTCCACCCGGTCGGGTCCCCGGCCGCGCAGCGGATGCTGGAGAGCCTGGGGCTGCACGACCCGGCCCTGCCGGTCCTGGTGCTGCAGTTCACCTCGCCGCCGACGGTCCTGGAGGATCCCAGCGACCCGGAGATCGTGGAGGCGTTCGGGCTGAACCGGCCGCCGCCGACGGACAAGGTCTTCGACGTCGTCGTCGTCGGCGCCGGTCCCGCCGGGCTCGCCGCGGCGGTCTACGCCTCCTCCGAGGGCCTCTCCACCATGGTCGTGGAGCAGCAGGCCGTGGGCGGCCAGGCAGGCACCAGTTCGCTGATCCGCAACTACCCGGGCTTCTCCCGCGGGGTGAGCGGCGCCCACCTGGCCTTCCGCTCCTTCCAGCAGGCCTGGGTCTTCGGCACGGACTTCCTGTTCATGCGGCGGGTCGAGAGCCTCGAGGCCGACGGGGCCGTGCGCACGGTGACCACGTCCGACGGCGGCGTGGTGCGCGGGCGCACGGTGGTGGTGGCCACCGGCGTGGACTACCGGCGCCTCGGCGTGCCGCAGCTCGAGGCCCTGGTGGGCCGGGGCGTCTTCTACGGGGCCGCCGTCTCCGAGGCGCCGTCGCTGGCCGGGCAGCGCGCCTGCGTGGTGGGGGGCGGCAACTCGGCGGGGCAGGCGGCCCTGCACGTGGCGAAGTACGCGGAGCACGTGACGCTGCTGGTCCGGGGTCCCTCGCTCGCGGCCAGCATGTCCAGTTATCTCATCACCCAGCTCGAGGCGACCCGCAACGTGACGGTCCGCTACGGGACCTCGGTGGTGGGCGCCCGCGAGCAGGACGGGTGCCTCACCGCCGTCGTGGTCACGCCCACCGGCGGTCCCGGCGCCGTCCGTGCGGAGGCGGGCGCGGAGGTGGGCGCGGCGACGGCCCCGGAGGATCCCCCGGTGGAAGGCCCGGTGGAAGGCCCGGTGGAAGGCCCGGTGGAGGGCCCGGAGGAGATCGCGGCGTCCGCGCTGTTCGTGCTGATCGGCTCCGTGCCGCGGACGTCGTGGCTGCCCGGCTCGGTGCAGCGCGACCGCGCCGGGTTCCTGCGCACGGGCGGCACGGGAGGTCTCGCAGGTCCCGGGGACGGCGCACCGGCCAGGGCGCCGCTGCCCCTGGAGACCAGTCTTCCGGGCGTCTTCGCGATCGGGGACGTCCGGGCCGGCTCGGTCAAGCGCGTGGCGACCGCCGTCGGGGACGGCGCCACCGTGGTCTCGCTCCTGCACGGCTACCTGTCCGGGCATCCGCCGAACGCCCCGGCGTCTCCCCCGGCGTCTCCCCCGGCGTCTCCCCCGGTCGCTCCCCCGACCCCGCGCCCGGCCTCGGCGGCCGGCCGCGAGGAACCGGTCGGCGATGCGCTCCGCGACTGAGACCGCGCCGCTGATCCCGGCGATGCGTCGGTTGCTCTACGTCGCCGCCTTTCTCGTGTTCCTCGCCGGGCTGGTGCTGTTCGTCTTCCCGCTGCGCACGGCCGACTGGTTCGCCTGGACGATCGAGCCGCCGATGACCGCCGTGTTCCTCGGCGCGGCGTACTGGTCCAGCGCGCTCCTCGAGGTGGCGGGGGCCCGCTCCGCCGGCTGGGACCGGGCCAGGCTGGCCGTCTGGCCCGTGTTCGTCTTCACGACGCTGACCCTGGGGGTGACCCTGCTCCACCTGGACCGCTTCCACCTGTCGTCGGAGCACCCGCCCCTGGCCCGCTTCGCCACCTGGGCGTGGCTGGCGATCTACGCCGCCGTGCCCGTGGCCATGCTCGTCATCGGCCGGCTCCAGCTCCGCTCCCGGGCACCTGCCGCCCGTCCCGCGGCGGCCGGCACCCGGCTGCCGCGCGGGCTGCGGGTGCTCCTTGCCGCCGTCGCCGCCGTGCTGCTGGGCGTGGGCGTCGCGCTGCTGGTGCTGCCCGCGGCGGCGGCGGCGCTGTGGCCGTGGCCGCTGACCCCGCTCACGGCGAGAGCGGTCGGGGCGTGGCTGGTCGGGCTCGGCTGGGCCGCGGCCTACGCCCTGCGCCGCGGCGACGCCCTGACCGTCCGCCCCCTCGGCGTGGGCGCCCTGGCGTTCGCCCTCCTGCAGACGATCGCCCTGCTGAGGTACGGCGACGCCCTGACGTGGGCCGGCGCGCCCGCGATCGGCTTCGTCACCGTCCTGCTCACCATCGGCGCCGCGGGCGGATGGATCCTCGCGCTGCGCCCGGCGGCCGCTCGCCGCTGAGGGCCGCCCCGGGGCGGGCGGCGCTCCGGGTTCCCGGTCCGCCGCGCCCGGCCACGGGGTCAACCGGCGGGGACCGACCCCGCGGACGGTGCGGACCCCGCGGGGCGTGCCGCCGGGATCAGCCGCGCAGCGCGGCGAGGGCCTCACGGAAGGCCGTGTGGGCCTGCAGCTCCGCCCGCACCGGTTCGACGACGGTGCGCCGGCCCGCCCCGGCCACCGAGGCCCGCAGCTTCCGCCGGACCGTGCGCTCGCGCAGCCGGGCGCCGAAGCCGGCGAGGATGCGCCCGGTCAGCGCCAGGAACAGCCCGGTCACGACCCCGGCGAGCACGAGCAGGGTGGGCACCGGCAGCGGGAAGCCCTCGACGGTGGGGGGCGGGGGCACGGGGATCTGGAAGTACTCCAGGAGGAACAGCCCCAGCAGCCACACGAGGCCGGCCACCACGGCGAGCATCGCGAGCCACTGCAGCACGTCGAAGAGGAACCACCACCAGACTCCTCTCCGGGACCGGAAGTCGGTGCCGGCGATGGCCTGGTCGAGGGCGTCGGGCAGCCGGTCCTCGTGGGTGCGGGCGGCCTGGCGCACCGACCGGGTCCACGGCTCGGCGGCCCCGGCCGCGGCGTCGTGGGCGAAGCCGCGCACGGCGGAGTCGGCGGCCGCCCGCTGGGCGGCGCCCATCGGCGGCAGCGAGGTCCGGTTGACCTCGGGGTTCACCGCGTCCCCCCGGTCCAGGTTGAGCCGGCGCATGGGGTCCTTGCGGAACTTCAGCAGCCACCGGGTGGCGATCCACCCGGTGTGCCCGGCGGCGTGCAGGGCGTAGGACCTCCCGGCCGCCCGCGCGATGCCCGGGACGTTGGCGGCCTGGGCGAGGCCGTCGGTGAGCCGGTCCTCCGACTCCGGCGTGATCCCGGCGGGCTCCCCCTCGCCGGAGGCCAGCGCGAGCCGCTCGGCGGCGTCGGTGACGTCGGCGTCGAGCCGGGCCCCGGCGGCGGCCTTCGTGTCCGCGACCTGGCGGATCCGGGAGCGCAGGGACTCGACGCCCTCCCCCGTCAGGGCGGAGACGGCCACGGGCTTCGAGAGCCCGGTGGTGGGCAGCCCGTCCTGGGCCACGAGCTCCGCGAGCGAGGCCATCACGGCGGGGACCTCGGCGGCGGGCAGGCGGTCCACCTGGTTCATGACGACCATGGTCACGGCTCCGTGGCGGGCCAGCGGGGCGATGAACTCCTGGTGGATGATCGCGTCCGCGTACTTCTGCGGGTCCACGACCCACACCACCACGTCGACCATCCCGACCAGCCGCTGCACGATCGTGCGGTGGTGCAGGCTCACCGAGTCGAAGTCCGGGAGGTCCAGCAGGATGAGCCCGCCGGGTCCCTCCGGAGCGGATCCCCCGGTGAGCCGTTCCCGCACGCGCGTCCACCGCCCGGCGTCCTCCGCGCCCGCGGGCAGCGGGGTGTCCACGTGGTGCCGCTGGGAGACGTCCAGCCAGTCCAGCAGGGCCTGGCTGCCCGGTTCGCCCCACACCGCGGCCAGCGGCTCCGAGGTGGTGGGGCGGCGGGCGGCGGCACGGGCGATCTCCCGGCCCACCACGGCGTTGAACAGCGTCGACTTCCCGGACCCGGTGGCGCCGAAGAAGCCCACCACGGTGTGGTCGGCGGACAGCGAGCGGCGCTCCGCGGCGCGCGCCAGGACGGTGCGCGCCGCGGCGACGGCCTCGTCGTCGAGCCGTCCGTCGGCGAGGTCCGCGGCGCGGGCGAGGGCGGGCAGCCGCTCGGAGAGGGTCGGGACCGGCCGGCGGGCCGGGCTCACGGGGTCTCCCCCAGGGTCCGGGCGGCGGCGCGGATCCGCTCGGCGGCGGCCTTCAGCTCGTCCGCCCCGGGGTGTCCGTCCAGGACGTCGAGGCGCCGCAGGAACACGGACGCCTGCTCGTCCAGCAGCGCGGAGATGCGCGCCTCGAGGTTCCGGCGGGCGTCCTCGGCCATCCGCCGCACGGCGTCCTCGCCGAACACGGCCTCGAGCAGCTTGGTGCCGACCACCCCGGAGCCGCCGGCGATGCCGACCTCCAGGCCGGTGAGCCCGCCCGTCATCGAGAACACCCCGATCATCAGGATCACGGTCAGCGCGTTGACCCCGAGCGACATGGCCCGCGCCTTCGTCCGCTTGTCGGCGCCCTCCCGCTGGATCAGCTCCATGAGGTCGCCCTGCCAGGCCCGGACCTGCTCGGCCGTGCGCTGCCGGAAGTCGGGGGGCAGGGAGCCCAGGTCGGAGCCGCCGAGCAGCACGCGGCCGGCCGGCTCGTCCTGCCACCTGCGCTCGGCGGTCTCGGAGGCGCGCGCGGCCTCCTCGACGATGACGGTCTGCAGACCGGTCTCGATGGCCTCCTCGACCTGCACCTCCGGGGCCGGCTTGCCGCTGAAGAAGGCGGTGAGCCGGTCGCGGACCCGGCCGATGCCTGCCTCCAGGTTGCGGAAGAACTCCCCGGTGCCCACGAAGTCCTGCCAGCGGGCGAGGACCTCGCCGCGGAGCAGGGTGCCGTCCCGGGTCGAGTCGATCACGGAGGCCAGCGCCTCGTCGAAGGCGCGGTCCACGTCGTGGCGCAGCTGCGCCCCGGCCCGCTGCTGGGAGAGCACGGCGTTCCCGGCGGCGTCGGTGCGCTCGGCGATGGAGCGCACCGCCCCGCCGAGGGTGCGCCGGGCGATCTCCGAGCGCGTGGCCGCGTCCCGGCCGAGCTCGGCGAGGAAGTCCACGACGGGGGCGACGACGTGGGGCGGGAGCATGCCGGTCTCGTTGAGCGGGAACTCCGGGACCGTGAAGACCGGGGCGTCGCCGAGCCCCCGGTCGCTGAGCATCCGCCGGAGGTCCTCCTCGATCTCGGCCTCGAGCCCGAGCGGGACGCGGTCGAGGACCACGGCCACGGTGATGTCCCGCCCGGCGGCCTCCACCAGCAGCCGCCACGGGACGGCGTCCGCGTAGCGGTTGGCGGTGGTGACGAACAGCCAGAGATCGGCGGCGGCCAGCAGCTGGCCGGCGAGGCGTCGGTTCTCGTCGGAGATCGAGTCGACGTCGGGGGCGTCGAGCAGGGCGACGCCCTCGGGGATGCGGGGCTCGGCCAGCAGCACGAGTGCCTGGCCGTCCGCGGTGCCGGGCAGCGCGGACGGGGACGCGGTGTCCGCGGCGGTGGTGCCCGGCGGGGTGACCTTCCGGGCGTGGATCCGGCTCAGGTGCGGGAGCACCCGCTGGGTCGAGAACGCCTCGGCGTCGCGGGGGTGGTGGACCAGGATCGGTTGGCGGGTGGTCGGGCGGATCGCCCCCGCACGCGTGACGGGGTGACCCACCACCGCGTTGACGAGGGTGGACTTCCCCGCGCCCGTGGACCCGCCGACCACCGCGAGCAGCGGGGCGTCGAGGGAGCGCACCCGCGGCAGGACGTAGTCGTCCAGCTGGTCCACGGCGCGGTCGATGTCCTCCCGCTCGCGCAGCACGTTCGTGGTGGACAGCGGCAGGCTCGAGGCCGCGAGCAGGTCCCGCGCGTGCTCGAGGGCCCTGAGGGTCTCTGTCTGATCGGTCACCCGCTCATTGTGCCAGTCAGCCTGCTGTGCACCTACGGGGCCTCCCCGGCTCAGCCCATGCGCACGGCGATCTTGCCGCGGACGTGGCCCTCCTGGCTGAGCCGGTAGGCCTCGGCGGCCTCGGCGAGGGGCATGCTGCGGGCGAGCTCGATGCGCAGCGCGCCCCGGTCCACGAGCCGGCTCAGCTCCGTGAGGTCCTCGGCGGAGGGCCGCACCCACATCCACGTCCCGCCGTGGGCCTCCACGGCGTCGTCGGCCACGGAGGCGTGCCGCCCGCCGTCCTTCAGGACCGCGAGCGTCTGCTCGACGACCCCGCCGACGAGGTCGACCACGACGTCCACGCCCTCCGGCGCGAGCTCCCGGACCCGCTCGGGCAGCCCGTCCCCGTAGACCACCGGCTCCGCGCCCAGGCCTCGCAGGTAGTCGTGGTTGGTCTCCGAGGCGGTGCCGATGACCCGGGCTCCCCGGGCCACCGCGAGCTGCACGGCATAGCCGCCCACGCCGCCGGAGGCGTTGTGCACCAGCACGGTCTGGTCCGCGGCGACCTCCAGGCGGCCCAGGACCTGGTAGGCCGTCAGGCCGGCCAGCGGGAGCGACGCCGCCCGGTCCCAGTCCACCGAGGCGGGCTTCGGCGCGAGCAGCCGGGACGGCAGGGCGACGTACTCGGCCATCGTGCCGCCGTGCACCCAGTCCGTGCGCGCATAGGAGATCACCTCGTCCCCGGGCGCCCACTCGGGCACGTCGATGCCGGCCGACTCCACGACCCCGGACACGTCCCAACCGGGCACCACCGGGAACTGCACCTCCAGGAGCGGGTCGAGATTGCCGGCCATGATCTGCCAGTCGACCGGGTTGACCGCGGCGCTGCGCACCCGCACGAGCACCCAGCCCGGGGGCACCTTGGGCTCGGGGAGGTCGGTGAGCTCGAGGACTTCGGGGCCGCCGTAGCGGGCGTACGTCAATGCCTTCATGCTCCGGGCAACCGGGGGCCGCGGGGGCCTATTCCCGGGGGCCGGTCAGCGGCCCGGTTCCCGCCGGTGGTCCGTGGCGTAGGCGGCGAAGACCTCCTCGGGGGTCGTCCCCGTGCTGACGAACTCCTCCCGCAGCTTCTGCCCCAGCTGCTCGAGGGCCAGGCCGAGGCGGCGGGCGCTCGTGCACACCTCCGGCGAGGGGGACGCGGCGGCGCGGTCGCGCAGCTCGAGCGCATAGGACAGCTGCCGGGCCAGGGAGAGGTCCGGGTCCTCCTCCTGGAAGTAGTAGGTCTCCCCGTGCTGGGTGAAGTCGATCCGCGCCTTCGCCACCTCCGCGGCGAGGCCGTCCAGCACCCGGGCCACCGTCACGGGGTCCTCCCGGGCGATCCCGTCGGCGTAGCCGACGTCGGACAGGGCCTTCAGCTCCAGGGCCAGGGAACGGCGGCGGGACAGCGGCGGATAGATCTGCGTGAACCACGTCAGGGCCGCGGTGAGCAGGGCGAACCCGGTCAGCGCCTCCAGCGGGGTGGCCAGCCGGACCCAGGGGTCGGTGGCCACGACGTCGCCGAACCCCAGCGTCGCCAGCGTCACCAGGGAGATGTAGAGCGCGTCGAGGGCATCGGGGTAGTCGACCGGGTTCACCCCGGGCGAGTACGTGAACCCCTGGGGGACGTGCGGCAGATAGACCAGCGCCCACCCGACCCCCTGCATCAGCACCCAGAGGAGGACCACCGTGATCATCGACCCCGGGCCCACGGCCGAGCCGAAGCGGTGCCCGGTGAGCCGGGAGATCCGCCAGACGACCGTCTGCACCCGGCCACCGATCGCGCCCGTTCCACTGGGGTGCAGCAGGCTGTGGTACATGTCCCAGAGGCCGACCAGGACGATCGTGATCCCCAGCACCGTCAGCAGCACGCCCACGTCGTCGCTCCGTTCCTGTTCGCGCGGATCCTTCCCCGCCGACCCTACCCGGCGCCGCCCGCGAGGGCGGGTCCCTCGCCGGCCCCGCCCGGCCCTGCCCGGCCCTGCCCTGCCCAGCCTTGCCCTGCCCGGCCCTGCCCGGCCCTGCCCGGCCTTGCCCGGACGACCATCAGCAGGGTTACGGTAGGGGGGCGCGGTCCGGACGGGCACCGCGGCTCGCCCGGACACCGGAGGCGGACACCCGAGGCGAACACCGAGGAGGAACACCGATGGACGTCAATCTGCTGCTGACCCTGTTCGCCGGGGCGATCCTGGTGCTGTCCACGTTCTCCACCCTGTTCCAGCGACTCAGCCTGCCCGGCCCCCTGCTGGCGCTCGCCTTCGGCGTGCTGATCGGCCCCCACGCTCTGGGCCTGCTGCGGATGGAGGACTTCGGGGTGCCCCAGGGGACCCTGCTCGAGCAGGCGGCCCGGATCACCCTGGCCGTTGGCCTGGCCGGGGTCGCGCTGCGCCTGCCGCACGGCTACTGGCGCAAGAACCTCCGCTGGATCGCGGTGATCATCGGCCTGGGCATGGCCCTGATGCTCGTGGTCGCCACCGGGGTGCTGTGGTGGGGACTGGGAGTCCCCTTCCTGGTGGCCCTGCTCGTCGGGGCGATCGTCACGCCGACCGACCCGGTGGTCACCACCCCGATCGTCACCGGCTCCATGGCCGAGGAGAAGGTCACCGAGCGGGTGCGGCACAACATCTCCGCCGAGAGCGGGCTCAACGACGGACTGGGCTACTTCTTCGTCATGCTGCCCGTGCTGCTGCTGACCGCACCGGACACGGCGTGGCAGGAGCTGCTCACGAAGGTCCTGCTGCGGGAGGTGCTCGGGGCGGCCGTCATCGGCGTCCTGGCCGGGTACCTGCTGGGGAAGCTGTTCGTGTTCGTGCAGGACAAGGGGCTGATGGAGGAGAGCTCCTATCTGGCCTTCGTCGTGCCCCTGGCCCTGCTGCTGCTCGGCGCCGGCAAGCTGCTGGGCACCGACGCCGTCCTGGTGGTCTTCGTGGGCGTCGCCGTGTTCGGGCAGGTCATCCCCCAGCGGGAGGAGGAGCAGGAGGACCGCGTCCAGGACGCCGTCTCCCGTCTCTTCCTGCTGCCGATCTTCGTGCTGCTGGGCATGGCCCTGCCCCTGGCCGAATGGGCCGCCCTGGGCTGGGGCCCGCCCGTGATCCTGCTCGCGGCCGTGCTGGTGCGCCGGCTGGTCACCGTGTGGATGCTGCGGCCGCTGTTCACGAGCCTGCACGACCGGTCCGAGACGGTCTTCCTGAGCTGGTTCGCCCCGGTGGGGGTCTCCGCGCTGTTCTACGCCACCCTGGCCGAGCGCCACACCGGCCAGCACGAGGTCTTCGTCTACACCACCCTGGCCATCACCGCCTCCGTCGTGGTGCACGGACTCACCTCCGCGCCGCTGAGCGCCTGGCTGCAGCACCACGAGCCGCAACTGAATGAGGAGGAGCACTCCGCATGACCACGCCCCGCACCGTTCCCGTCCCCCGAAAGAAGTGTGATCGACATGTGGTTTGACGGCTGGCCCCAGCTCCTGCGCATCGTGGTGGTCGGCGCGGCGGCCTACGCCTCGCTGGTCGTGTGCCTCCGGGTCTCCGGCAAGCGCACGCTCGCCCAGCTCAACGTCTTCGACTTCGTCGTGACCGTCGCCCTGGGCTCCACGCTGGCGACCATCTTCCTGAGCACGGACGTCTCCTGGGCGGAGGGCGTCACCGCGTTCGGCGTCCTGGCCGGGCTGCAGCTGCTCGTGGCCTGGATCTCCTCCCGCTGGCCGCGCGTGCGCGGCGTCTTCACCGCCGAGCCGGCGCTGCTGCTCGCCGAGGGGCGGATCCGCCACGAGGCGCTGCGGCAGAACCGGCTCACCGAGTCCGAGCTGCGCCAGGCCGTGCGGATGCAGGGCACGGGCGACCTCTCCCGGGTCGAGGCCGTCGTGCTCGAGACCAACGGCAAGCTGAGCGTCATCACGTCGAGCAAGTACGGCGACGGGTCCGCGCTCGAGGACGTCCGGGGCCTCGCGACCCTGCGCGGTGACAGTGGCCGGGACGGATCGGGGCCGGGGGCGCCATGATCCCGAACCCTGTGTCCGGGGACACCAGGATCCGGACCAAGGGCCGGGTGGGCACGGCCCTTCAGGAGTAACGGCCACCCAGGAACAGCGGGCGCCGGGGTTCCCTGCCGTCGCCGGCAGGGTTACCGTCGGACGGACAGGCTGTGGGGCCGCCTCGCCCGCACGGCACAGCCCCGGCACCGGGGCACGGGGTCAGCATGGTCGATCGCATCGCGCAGATCTGGGGGACGCGCACGCCCTTCGCCCGAGGACAGCGGTGGCCCGTGCGGGTCGACCAGGTCCTGGCCGAGGGACCGGCCGAGGCGGACGTGGAGCGGTGGGTGCAGTCGGCGTGCGTGCTGTGCAGCAACGGCTGCGCCGTCGACATCGCGGTCAAGGACGACACCATGGTCGGGGTCCGGGGGCGGGCGGTGGACATCGTCAACCACGGCCGGCTGGGCCCGAAGGGCCTGTTCGCCTCCTGACAGGGCGTGAGCCACCGGGACCGCCTGACCCGTCCGCTGGTGCGCGAGAACGGGGAGCTCGTGGAGACCGACTGGGAGACGGCCATGGACCGGATCGTCACCCGCAGCAGGGCCCTGCTCGCGGAGCAGGGACCGCTCAGCCACGGCTTCTACACCTCCGGGCAGCTGTTCCTGGAGGAGTACTACGCCCTCGCGATCCTGGGCAAGGCCGGGATCGGCACCCCGCACATGGACGGCAACACCCGGCTGTGCACGGCCACGGCGGCGGCCATGAAGGAGTCCTTCGGCTCCGACGGCCAGCCGGGCAGCTACGTGGACATCGACGAGTGCGACGCGGTCTTCCTGTTCGGCCACAACATGGCCGAGACCCAGACGGTGCTGTGGGCGCGGGTGCTGGACCGACTGGCCGGCCCGGACCGGCCGCAGGTGGTCTGTGTGGACCCGCGCGAGACGGAGGTGGCCCGGCACGCCGACGTGCACCTGGCCGTGCGACCGGGCACCAACCTGGCGCTGAGGCACGGACTGATCCGCGAGGTCATCGCCCAGGGATGGATCGACGAGGACTGGGTCGCCGCCCACACGCTGCGCTTCGACGACCTGGCCGAGCAGATCGAGCCCTGGACCCCCGAGGCCGTGGCCGAGGAGTGCGGGGTGGCCGCGGCCGACGTCGTCGAGGCCGCCCGGATCTTCGGCACGTCCGAGCGCGTCCTGTCCACCGTGCTGCAGGGCTTCTGCCAGTCGGTCCAGGCCACCGCCTCGGCCTGCCAGGTCAACAACCTCCACCTGCTCCGGGGCCTGCTCGGGAGACCGGGCTGCGG
This sequence comes from Kocuria sp. CNJ-770, assembly GCF_001942375.1. Lineage (NCBI taxonomy): Bacteria > Bacillati > Actinomycetota > Actinomycetes > Micrococcales > Micrococcaceae > Kocuria > Kocuria sp. CNJ-770. The sequence continues at coordinate 1,675 of NZ_MKJW01000079.1, read as the reverse complement.
GATCCTGCAGATGAACGGCCAGCCCACCGCCCAGGACACCCGCGAGTGCGGGGCCGACGGCGATCTGCCCGGGTTCCGCAACTGGGAGAACCCCGAGCACGTCCGGCAGCTGGCGGAGCTGTGGGACGTGGACGACGTCGTGATCCCCCACTGGGCCCCGCCCACGCACGCGGCCCAGATCTTCCGCTACGTCGAGCAGGGCTCCATCGAGTTCCTGTGGGTCTCGGCGACCAACCCGGCCGTGTCCATGCCCCAGCTGCCGCGCATCCGCGAGGTCCTCGAGCGGGAGGGCCTTTTCCTCGTGGTCCAGGACCTGTACCTCACCGAGACCGCCCGCTACGCCGACGTGGTGCTCCCGGCCGCGGCCTGGGGTGAGAAGACCGGCACCTTCACCAACGTCAACCGCACCGTGCACCTGTCCGAACAAGCCGTGTCCCCACCGGGGGAGGCCCGCAGCGACCTGGAGATCTTCCTGGACTACTCCCGGCGCATGGGCTTCCGCACCCGCTCGGGCCGCCCGCTGCTGGACTGGTCCGGCCCGGAGGACGGGTTCGACGCCTGGCGCGAGTGCTCCCGGGGCCGGCCCTGCGAGTACACGGGGCTCAGCTACGCGACGCTGCGCGGCGGCAGCGGGATCCCCTGGCCGGTCACCGAGGAGCAGCCCGACGGCACCGTTCGCCTCTACGAGGACGGCGTCTTCCCCACGGGTCCCGACGACAGCGAGACCTACGGGCACGACCTGACCACCGGCGCCACCGTGGGACCGCAGGCCTACCGGGCGATGCTCCCGGGCGGGAGGGCGGTCTTCAAGACCGCCCCCTACAGGGCCCCACGAGCCCCCGCGGCAGGAGTACCCCTTCCGCTACACCACGGGCCGGACCGTCTACCACTTCCACACCCGCACCAAGACCGGCCGGGCCCCGCAGCTGCAGGGTGCGGCGCCCGACGCGTGGGTGGAGATGTCCGTCTCCGACGTCGCGGCCCTGGGACTGACCCAGGGCGACGTGGTGCGGGTGGAGTCCCCCCGTGGCCACCTGACCGCCCCGGTGCGGGTCGGCGACGTGCGCTCCGGGACGGTGTTCGCGCCCTTCCACTACGGGTCCTGGGACCAGGAGGACCCCACCGGCCGGGACACGGGGCAGCGCCACCGCGCGGCCAACGAGCTGACCCTCACGGAGTGGGACCCCGTCTCGAAGCAGCCGGTGTTCAAGACCGCGGCCGTGCCTGTCACCAAGGTCGCCGACGCCACGGGACCGGTACCGGCTCCCACCACCACCGCCGCGCGCCGCGCCCGGGGCGACCGCACGGATGAAGCAGGCGGCCCCGCAGGCCCTGCTGGTGGCGGACCGAGCGCCGGACCGGGCGGGGCCCGCCCCGGCCGTGCGGTGCCTACTCCTCCCCCTCGCCCGGGCGGGTGCCCAGCAGGATGTTGAGGCCCCACCCCATGGCGGTGATCAGCACGATCGCCGCGGCCATCGAGACCAGTTCCACGGGCTCGGAGAGGATGCCGAGGCTGACGATCAACGTGGTGGCCCCGGCCGGTGGGTGCGGGTTCCTGACCGCGGTGAGGACCAGCGTGGTCAGCGCGACCGAAAGGGCCCGGCCAGCAGGTAGGCCGGGGTGAGCCCGTCGGACGGGACGGGCGGGTCGTCCTGCAGACCGAGGCCGTAGAGGA
>NZ_MKJW01000078.1:84968-225243 GCF_001942375.1 Kocuria sp. CNJ-770 | reverse complement strand
CGGCGGGCGGCGGTGCCGCGGCGCCGCGCCGCCGGGCCGCCGCCGAGCGGAGCGGCGCGACCGGGGAGGGCACGCGCGTCGTCGTCGCCGTCGAGCACGGCGAGCGCGTGCTGCCGGGCCTGCTGCGCGAACTCGACCGCAGCGGCCACCCGGCGCGGACCGCGGAGCTGGCCCGCCCGACCCTCGACGACGTCTTCCTGCGGCTCACCGGCCGGAGCCTGCGCGAGCAGGACCCGAGCCCGTCCGAGGCCGGCCCGGCCGCCGAGGCCCCGAGCGTGGGAGCGGCCCCGTGACCACCGTCCCGCCTCCTCGCAAGGCGCCCGGCGCCCAGGCCCGCCCGGCCGGTGTGCTGCACGACTCCGTCAGCGTCTTCGTCCGCGAGCTGCGCCCGGTGGTCCGCGACCCCTTCAGCCTGGTGTTCTCGCTCGTGCAGCCGCTGATGTTCCTGGCCCTCTTCGGCCCGCTCCTGGGCGGGATGACCGGGCTGCCCCTCGACCAGGCCTTCCAGTGGTTCGTGCCGGGCATCGTGGTGATGATCGCGCTGTTCGGCACCGCCATGACCGGGTCGAACCTTCTGTTCGAGATCCAGTCCGGGGCGCACGAGCGGATGCTGGTGGCCCCGGTGTCCCGCTCGTCCCTCATGGTGGGGCGGGCGTGCAAGGAGATGGTGCCGCTGGTCCTGCAGGCCCTGGTGCTCTCCGGGGTGGCCGCGCTCGCCGGCTTCCGCCCGTCCCCGCCCGGCATGGTGGTGGGCCTGGCGATCCTCGCGGTCTTCGGGGTGGGGCTGGGCGCGCTGAGCTACGCCCTGGCCATCGTCTCGCGGAACCGGGACTGGATGTTCTGGACCGTGCAGCAGGGACTGCTGTTCCCGCTCATGCTGCTCTCCGGGATGCTCCTGCCCCTCGAGGCCGGCCCGCGCTGGATGCAGGCGCTCTCCCGGTTCAACCCGCTCACCTACATGGTCGACGCCGAGCGGGCCCTGTTCAACGGCCGGTTCGGCGACCCCTCCGTCGCGGCCGGCGCGCTCGCGGCGGCCGCACTGGCCGCCCTGGGGCTGGCCGTGGGGATCCGCGCGATGCGCCACAGCGTCTGAGACCCGGCGTCCGCACGCCGGGGCGCTCCCCCGGCGCCGCTCACAGCCACTTCTTCCACTTGAACACCCCGTAGAGCACCAGGCCCATGCCGAGCATGGCCAGCAGCGCGAACGGATAGCCCAGCGGCCACGCGAGCTCCGGCATGTGCTCGAAGTTCATCCCGTACACCGTGCCCACCAGGGTGGGGGCGAAGAGGATGGCCGCCCAGGAGGAGATCCGCTTGACCTCCTCGCTCTGCGCCAGGGCGGACTCGGTGAGCCGCTGCATCTCGTCGTTCTGCCGCTGCCCCACGAGGGTCGCGTGCACCGTGAGGGCGTTCTGCAGCAGCGCCCGGAACGAGTCGGCGCGGTCCGCGGCGCGGATGGCGTGGTCCTGCACGTCCCGCAGCCGGGTCTGCAGCTCCGCGTCCAGGCCGTACTTCTCGGAGCCGCGCTGCAGGGCGTCGAGCATGTGCACCAGCGGGTGCACGGCGCGCTGGAACTCGATCACCTCGCGGGAGAGCTCGTAGATGCGGCGGGAGACGTCCTGGTCCGCGGCGAAGATCTCGTCCTCGATCTCGTCGATGTCGTTCTCCAGCCCCGCGAGGACGGGCAGGTAGCGGTCGACCACCTCGTCGAGGATCCCGTACAGCACCGCCTGCGGGCCCATCCGCAGCAGCTCCGGCGAGGTCTCCAGCCGGTGGCGCACCGCGGCCAGGTCGGGGGACTCGGCGTGCCGGACGGTGACCACGAAGTCGGCGCCCACGAAGACGTGCAGCTCCCCGAACTCGACCTTCTCCACGTCGTCCAGGTACCGGGCCGGGCGCAGCACCACGAAGAGGGTGTCCCCGAAGCGCTCCAGCTTGGCGCGCTGGTGGCCCTTGAGGGCGTCCTCGACGGCGAGGGGGTGCAGGCCGAACTCCTGGGCCACGGACTGCACCTCGGCGGTCCCGGGGCGGTAGAGCCCGATCCACGCCATGCCGCCGCGGGCGCGCAGGGCCGCGTAGGTCTCGTCGAGGTCGCGCGGGCTGGAGGTCCGCACCCCGCTCACGTACACCGCGTTGTCCACCAGCGTCACCGCGCACCGCCTTCCGTCCGTCCCGGGTCCCGCCCCATCATGGCAGGACCCGGCGTCAGCCCTTCACCGCGCCGCCGGTCAGCCCGGAGACGATGTAGCGCTGCAGGAACAGGAACAGCACGACCACCGGGATCGCCGCCAGGATCGCCCCGGCGGTGAACACGCCCCAGTTCTCCCCGAACTGCACGGAGACGAACTGGTAGAGCCCCACGGCCAGCGTGTACTTCTCCGGGTCCTGCAGCACGATCTGGGCGAGCAGGAAGTCCGAGAAGGACGCGATGAAGGACAGCATCCCGACCACCACGAGGATGGGGGTGACCAGCGGCAGGATCATGGTCCAGTAGATCTGGGCGTGGGAGGCGCCGTCGAGCTCCGCGGCCTCGTCCAGGTCCTTGGGGATCGTGTTGAAGAAGCCGTACATGAGGAACGTGTTGGCCCCCAGCGCCCCGCCCAGGTAGACGGCCACCAGGCCCAGCCGGGAGTTCAGGCCCAGGACCGGGTAGACCTCGGAGATCGCGAACAGCAGCAGGAAGATCGCCACGAACGCCAGCAGCTGCGGGAACATCTGGATCACCAGCAGGGCCAGCAGCCCGCCCCGGCGGGAGCGGAAGCGGAAGCGGGAGAACGCGTAGGCCGCGGCCGCGCCCATCAGCACCGTGCCCGCGGCCGTGCTGACCGAGACGAACAGCGAGTTGCCGAACCAGGTCAGGTAGGGGTTCTGCGGGTCGCTGAGCAGGTCGGCGTAGTTGGCCCCCGTGAGGTCCGAGAACAGCTGGTTGGACCCCAGCAGGGACCCCGAGGCGGACAGCGACGCGGAGAAGGCGTAGACCAGCGGGAAGAGGGCGAAGACGCACGCGGCGATGGCGGCCAGGTGCTTCCACCCGCCGCGGGCGAAGCGCCGGCCCGCCGAGGGCCGCCGGCGCGGGGACGTGGTGGGAGTCGTGGGGGTGGACATGTCAGCTGATCTCCTCGAGAGCCTTGCTGCGGCGGAACGTCAGCGCGGAGACGACGGCCACCATGATGAAGATGAGGATGGACAGGGCCGAGGCCAGACCGTAGTCGTTGGTGCCGCCGGCGAACGCGATCTTGTAGACGAACGAGATGAGGATGTCCGTGGCGCCCACCCCGGTGGTGGACTCCAGGTCCTGCGGGCCGCCGCCGGTGAGCAGGTAGACCACGTTGAAGTTGTTGAAGTTCATGGCGAAGGACGCGATGAGCAGCGGGCCCACGGCCACCATGAGCATCGGCAGGGTGATCGAGCCGAACTGGCGCACCGGGCCGGCCCCGTCCATCTCGGCCGACTCGTAGAGCTCCCCGGGGATGGCCTGCAGGGCCCCGGTGGTCACGAGGAACATGTACGGGAAGCCCAGCCAGAGGTTGACCAGCAGCAGCGAGAGCTTGGCCAGCCAGGGGTTCTCCAGCCAGGGCACCCCCGTCCCGCCCAGCAGGACCTCGTTGACGAAGCCGAAGTCCGTGTTGAGCAGGCCCGCCCAGATGAGGATGGACAGGAACGCGGGGAAGGCGTAGGGCAGGAAGACGACGGCGCGGTAGACGTTGCGGAACCTCAGCCTCTCGTCGTTGAACAGGATCGCCAGCAGCAGGCCCAGGAAGAAGGTCAGCGCCACCGACAGGACGGCGAAGGCGAAGGTCCACAGGGTCACGGCGACGAACGGTCCGCCCAGGACGGCCGGGTCGAAGATCGCCCCGAAGTTGTCCAGGCCCACGAACACCCGCCAGCCGGGGCGCAGGACCTCGCCGTCGGGGCCGGCGAACGCGCCCTCGCCGTTGTCGGCGTAGACGGTGCCGTCCGCGGCGACCATCGCGTCGGCGGCCTCGTCGTAGGCGAGCGTGGGCTCGTAGGCGTAGGCGGTGCGGCCGTCGTCGGTGCGCAGCGCACCGTCCTCGGCCTGCCCGCTCACCGGGACCCGCAGCTCCCCGAGCTCGTCCTGGGCGCCGACGACCTCCGCGTAGGAGAGGACCTCGTAGCCGGGCGCCTCGACGACGCGCCCCTCCGTGACCGCGGCCCCCTCGAGGGGGGCCAGCGGCCGGTCCGCAGCACCCACGAGCACCCGGTCGTCCTGCACGGCGGCCAGCGCCAGCCCGTCCGGGCCCTCGAGCACCGTGACGGCGTACGCCTCGGAGCCCTCGACCCGCTGCTCGTACGTGGTGGTGAGCTGGGTGATCGCCGCGTCCTTGGTGGCGTTGTGCCCGTCCCCGTAGTTCGTGAACGCCGTGGCGGCGGTGTAGACCAGCACGAAGACCTGGAAGACCAGCAGGAAGACCAGCCCGGGGAACAGGTACTTGGCGGGCAGCAGCCTGCGGGCCGGCAGGAAGTACACGAGGTCGGCGGCGAGGAGGGCCGCGGCGAGGAACACCAGGATGCCCCAGCTGCCGGCGGCCCAGGCCGCCAGGATGCCGAAGAGGCCGAAGGCGTTGATCAGCGCCATCAGGACCAGCTTGACCACGAAGCCCGGGCCGAACCCCCGGGAGTGGGCGTGCCGGCGCTCGCGGGGGGCACCGGGCGCGGTGTCCCGGCCGGCCGTCCCGGAGGTGGCCGTCCCGTCCCGGGTGGTGGTGCTCGTGCTCATGAGATCTGTCCTTCGATGTTGTCGATCATGCGGTCCCACAGCTCCACGGGATCCCCGCGGCCGTCCACGACGGCGTTCTCGGTGGTGCCCCAGAAGCTCCACACGGCGCCCATCTCGGGAATGGCCGGCATGGGCAGGCCCGACTCGGCGATCCGCGCGTAGGCCGAGCGCAGCGGATCACCCTGCATCCGGTCCACGGCCACCTGGCTGGCCGGCGGCCGGCCCGTGCTCTCGTACAGGGCCGTCTGGGCCTCGGGGCGGGTGAGGTAGTTGGCGGCGAAGTCCTGGGCGGCGACCGGGTTGGCGGCGTGGGCGTTGACGAAGAACGCCTGGACGCCCACGAACGGGCGGGACTGCTCGTCCCCGGCCGGGGGCACGGGCAGGACGCTCACGTCCATCCCGGCGGCCTCGACGTCGGTCAGCTCCCACGGCCCGCCCAGATGGAAGGCGGACTCCCCGGTGAGGAAGGACTCCTTGGCGATGTCCGGGCTCATGGACGTGCGCAGGTCCCCGCTCCGCCCGAGGTCCTGCAGGTAGCGGGCGAAAGCGTGCCCGTCCGGGCCACCCATGGTGAGGGTGCCGGTGTACTCCCCCTCCTCGGTGCGCTCGAACACCTCGGCGCCGAAGGAGGTCTGCAGGGCGTACAGGTGGTAGGGATCCCCGGCCTCCGCGGACTGGCTGACCGTGAACGGGTACTCGATGCCCTGCTCGTCCATGAGCCGGTGGCCGACGGCCCGCAGCTCGTCGAAGCTCGCCGGGTCCTCGGTGGTGAGCTCGTTGTTGCGCAGCAGGGCCACGTTCTCGATCGCGTAGGGCACCCCGTAGCTGACGCCGTCGTAGACCACGGCGTCGCGGGCGTTCGCCGAGAAGTCCGCGGCGCGCTCGCCCAGCTCCACCGGGACCACCACGCCGTTGGAGGCCAGCTGGCCGAGGTTGTCGTGCGGGGAGACGATGATGTCCGGGGCCTGCCCCGTGGGCGCCTGGGAGATGAAGTTGGAGATCGCCTGCGCGTTGACCTCCCGCTGGACGAACTCCACCTCCACCCCGGAGTCCGCGGTGAAGTCCGCGGCGATCTCGCGCAGGGCCGGGATCTCGTCGTCGCCGGCCTGGATCCTGATGCTGCCGGGCCCGCCGGCCAGACCGGCGACTCCGGCCGTGGGCGCGGAGGAGCACCCTGCGAGCAGGAGCACGGCCGCGGCCGCGACGGCCGTCCGGGGGATGCGTTTCATGGTGGGGGTTCCTCGGGGTCGGGCGCGATCGGGGCGTCCGGTCGGCGGCGGGGCGGCGCGGGCCGGGAGCTGCCGGTCACCGGGGCTCCGGTGCGACGCCCGCACCGCGCTGAGTGAGACAGGTCACTACTGTAAGCGCTACCATTATCCCTGTCCACAGCGCTCGATCAGCCGATTGATCGGGGCGGAAGGCGTGCAAGCGTTTCCACAACGGCAGTCCTGTCCGTAAGATGCCGCACATGCTGACGACCTCCGGCACACTGCCGTCCCTGCGCCTCACCCCTCTCCACGACCGCGACCGGGAGCCGAGGTGGTGGCGCTCCTCGGTGATCTACCAGGTGTACCCGCGCTCCTTCCGGGACCTCGACGGGGACGGTCTCGGCGACCTCGCCGGCATCACCGCCGAGCTGGGGCAGCTGGCCGAGCTCGACATCGACGCCCTGTGGCTCTCGCCCTTCTACCCGTCCCCGCAGCGCGACGGCGGCTACGACGTGAGCGACTACTGCGACGTCGACCCCGCCCTCGGGACCCTGGCCGACTTCGACGCCCTGGTGGCCGCGGCGGACGAGCTGTCCGTGAAGGTGATCGTCGACCTGGTCCCCAACCACTGCTCCACCGAGCACGTGCTGTTCCAGCGGGCCCTCGCGGCGGGGCCGGGCAGCCCCGAGCGCGGCCTGTTCGTCTTCCGGGACGGCCGGGGACCGTCCGGGGAGCTGCCCCCGAACAACTGGCAGTCCCACTTCGGGGGCCCCGCCTGGACCCGGGTGACGGAGCCCGGCGGAGCCCCCGGCCAGTGGTACCTGCACCTGTTCGACTCCTCCCAGCCGGACTTCGACTGGGACAACGAGCAGGTCCGGCAGGAGTTCGAGCGGATCCTGCGCTTCTGGCTCGACCGTGGAGTGGCCGGCTTCCGGGTGGACGTGGCCCACGCGCTGATCAAGGCGAAGGGGCTGCCCGACTGGGGCGGGCGCGCCGACGGCGGCAGCGTCCCCGGCTACCCCTTCACCGACGCCCCGATGTTCGGCCAGCCGCAGATCCACGACATCTACCGCCGCTGGCGCGAGGTGCTGGCGGAGTACGACGGCGAGCGGATCCTCTGCGCCGAGGCCAGTGTGGAGCCGCTGACCCGACTGGCCGACTGGGTGCGCCCGGACCAGATGCACCAGACCTTCAACTTCTCCTACCTGGCCGCGCCCTGGGACGCGGCGGAGCTGCGGCGGATCATCACCTCCTCCCTCGAGGCGTTCGACGCCGTCGGGGCCCCCACCACCTGGGTGCTGTCCAACCACGACGTGGTGCGCCACGCGACCCGTCTCGGCCTGGGCGCGAACCCCGCCCGGCCCGGCGACGGCATCGGCCCCGAGGACGAGCAGCCGGACCACGTCCGCGGAGCCCGGCGGGCGGACGCCGCCTCCCTGCTCATGCTCGGGCTGCCGGGCGGCGTCTACCTGTACCAGGGGGAGGAGCTCGGGCTGCCGGACCACACGGGCCTGCCCGCCGAGGTCCGCCAGGACCCCACCTACCACCGCACCGGCGGGGCGCGGCTCGGCCGCGACGGCTGCCGGGTGCCGCTGCCGTGGACCCGCTCCGGCGCGTCTCTCGGCTACAGTGCCAACGGCAGGTCCTGGCTCCCGCAGCCCCCGGGCTGGGCGGAGCTCTCGCGCGAGGCGCAGCGGGAGGACCCGGCCTCCACGCTGTCCCTCTACCGCGCCGCCCTGGCGCTGCGGCGGGCGCACGGGCTCGGATCGGGCTCGCTCGCCTGGGTGGAGGACCTCGGCGGGCCGGGCTGCCTGGGCCTGGTCAACAACGACGTCCTGGTGCTGCTGAACACCGGTGACGCCGCGGTGGAGCTGCCGGACCTGCCGGTGCTGCTGCGCAGCCGTCCCGGGACGTCCGCGCCCCACGTCCTGAACCCGGAGGAGTGCATATGGCTGCAGACGGAGGACCACGGCACGACGGGTCCGTGAGCCCACCGCGGCTCCAGGACGTCGCCGCCAGGGCCGGGGTGTCCACGGCCACGGTCTCCCGCGCCCTCAGCGGCAAGGGCCACGTGTCCTCCCGGGCCCGGGCACGGGTGCAGCAGGCCGCCCACGAGCTGGGCTTCGTGGTGTCCTACCACGCCTCCAGCCTGGCCAGCGGGCGCAGCCGCAACATCGGGGTGGTGCTGCCCTACGTGGACCGGTGGTACTTCTCCACCGTGCTCGAGGGCGTGGCCGGGGCGCTCATGGAGGCCGGCTACGACCTGTCCCTCTACAACTTCGAGGGCGACCGCTACCGGGAGACGGTGCTGACCGACTTCCTGCTGCGCAAGCGGCTCGACGCCGCCGTGGCGATCTCCCTGCACCTGAACCCGGCCGAGACGCAGCAGCTGCTCGCCGCCGGGATCCCCGTGCTCGGGGTGGGCGGGCCCCTGGTGGGCGCGCCCACCATCAGCATCGACGACCACGACGTCGGGCGCCGTGCGACCGAGCACCTGATTGCGCTCGGCCACCGCCGGATCGCCCACCTCGGCGGCGCCGAGGAGTTCGGCAGCCACTTCCCCATGTCCAGCGACCGCCGCGCCGGCTGGGAGGGGGCCATGGCCGCCGCCGGGCTGGCGGTCGGCCCGGCCTGGTCGGTCGTCTCGGACTACACCTTCACCGACGCCTACCAGCGGGCCAAGAACCTGCTGGCGGACCCGGCCGACCGCCCCACCGCGATCTTCGCGGCCTCCGACGAGATGGCCGCCGGGGCGGTCCTGGCGGCGCGCGACCTCGGCCTGACCGTGCCCGGGGAGCTGTCCGTGATCGGCGTCGACGCCCACCCCATCGGGGAGGCCTTCGGCCTGACCACCATCGACCAGCACGCCCGGGAGCAGGGGGTGCACGCCGTCGAGCGGCTGCTGGAGCACCTGGCCGGGACGAACCACGAGCCGGTCCACGAGGTGCTCCCGGCGCACTTCGTGGTGCGCTCCTCCACCGGGCCGGTCCCCGGCTCCGCCGGTCGTTCCTGACCTCGGCCGGACAACGCCCCCGCCGGGCCCGCCCGGCGGGGGGGTGTTGTCCGGCGGGCGGCCGGCGGGGGCGGTCAGGCCACCGTGAACGTCCGCTCGTGCCACCCGGAGGCCCCGTCCGGGGCCGGCGGGGCCTGCTCGGCGGTCTGGACGGTCCCGTCCCGGTCCACCGCCCGCACCCGCGCGGTGTGCCGGCCGCCGGGCAGCTCGGTGCGCAGCACCCACTGCCGCCACGTGTCGTCGGAGGGCACCTCGCCCAGGTCGGCCTCCTGCCACGGGCCCTCGTCCACGCTGACCTGCACGGCGGCGATCCCGGTGTCCTGGGCCCAGGCCGTGCCGGCGAGGACGACCTCTCCGGCGTCCACGCGGCCCCCGTCCCGGGGCACCTCGATCCGGGAGGCGGTCTTGATCGGCCCGCGCGCCGACCAGCCGCGGGGGGTCCAGTAGCCCTCGTCGCGGTCGAAGCGGGTGACCTTCAGGTCCACCAGCCACTTGGTGGCGGACACGTAGCCGTAGAGCCCGGAGACGACCATGCGCACCGGGTAGCCGTGCTCGAACGGCAGCGGCTCCCCGTTCATGGTCACGGCCAACAGGGAGTCCCGGCCCGGGTCCAGCAGCGCCTCGAGCGGGGTCCCGGCGGTGAAGCCGTCCTGGGACGTCGAGAGCACCATGTCGGCGCCCGGCTGCACGCCGGCCTCGGCGAGCAGCTCCCGGATGGGCACGCCCGTCCACACCGCGTTGCCCACCAGGTCCCCGCCCACGGGGTTGGACACGCACGCCAGCGTCACGGCGCGCTCGAGCAGCGCCCGGCCGGTGAGGTCCTCGAAGCGCAGCGTCAGCTCCCGGTCGACCATGCCGTGGATCCGCAGCTCCCACTCGGCCACGTCGATCCGCGGGACGGCCAGGGCGGTGTCGATGCGGTAGAAGTCCTCGGCCGGGGTCAGCCACGGCTCCACCCCCTCGATCCCGAGGTCCGTGCCGGCGGGGATCGTCTCCCGCACCGCCGGGGCGGGGATCCGCAGCATCTCCCGCGCCGCGGGCACCCGGGAGGCCGCGGCGGAGGCCCAGCGCCCGGCCACCCCGGCGGCGGCACCCAGCACGGCCACGGCCGCGGAGACCCGGACGAAGCCCCGCCGGTCGAGGCCGCCCCGGGTGTCCTCCGGCGCCTCGGCCCGGCGGGTGAGCACCGTGAGGAACAGCGCCCCGGCGGCCGTGCCGACGACGACGGGGACCGCGTCCGCGACGCCCGCCCCGGCCCGGGTGAGCACCGCCAGCAGGCCGACGAGCCCCAGCACGCCGAGCAGCACGGAGCCCATCGGGCGGTTGGCGCGCTGGGCGGCCCCGAGACCGGCGCCGATCGCCACGAGGCCGGCGGCCATGACGAGCAGGAGCACAAGCTTGTCCGCGGTGCCGAACAGGGCGATCGCCGCGTCCTTCACGGGGGCGGGGACGGCGTCCACGATCACCCCGCCCACGGCGGTGAGCGGCGCGCCGACCGGCCCGGTGACCCAGGCCAGCAGCTCCGCCAGCCCCACGGCGAGGGCCGTCGCGGCGACACCGGCCAGGACCCACGGGCCGGCGCCGGCGGAGCGCCGTCGTTCCGGTCCGGCGTCCGTGCGGGGGGAGGTGGTGGTCATGGGCCCAGGGTCTCAGCCGGGCCTGTGCCCCGCCTGGGCGAGCGCCGCCGCGAACCGTTCGAGGGCCGGCTCGCCCACCACGTCCCCCGGCAGCAGCGGGACCTGCAGCAGCGGGAGGTCCGGCAGCGCCTCGCGCAGGGCGGCCACGTGCGTCTCCTCGAGGGCGCGGCGCTCGGCGAGGAAGGCCCCGGCGTCGGCCGGGGAGCGCTTGTTGACCACCAGCGCCCCCACGTGCACCCCGGCGCGGACCAGCTGCCCGTGCAGCTCGACCGTCTCCAGCACGGGCAGCCGCTCGGCGGCCAGCACGATCACGAAGGCGCAGCGCCGGGGATCCACCAGGACCTCGCGCAACGCCTCGAAGCGGGCGCGCCGGCGCAGCAGGATGCGCCGGATCTCGAGGTCGCGCTCCTCCCGGGGGTCCCGGGGGCGCTCGGTGCCCACGATGCTCTCGGCCGCCTCGTCCCGGTCCTCGAGCCCGCGCAGCGCGGCGCCGAACCGCTCCGCCCGGGCCCGGCGCCGCAGCAGGCCCTCGGTCCAGGCGGACATGATCTCCGGCAGGGCCATGAGGCGGGCGGTGTGCCCGGAGGGCGCGGTGTCGAAGACCACGAGGTCGTAGTCCTCCAGGCCCGTCTCCACCAGCTGGGCGACCCGCTCCAGGACCGCGGACTCGTGGGTGCCGGGCGAGTCGCGGGCGAGCCGCATGTGCTTGTCGACCTCCCCGGCGAGGTGCTCGGGCATGAGCCGGCGGACGGTGGCGCCCACGGCGGCGAGGTGGGCCTCGGTGGTGGCGAGCGGGTCCACCTCGATCCCGTCGAGGTGGCCGCCGCCGGGAACCCGGACCAGCGGGGTGATCCGGTCCCCCACCGGGCGCTCCCAGAGGTGGCCGAGGTTGTGGGCGGGGTCGGTCGAGACCACGAGCACCCTCCGGCCCGACCGGGCCTGGGCGAGGGCCGTGGCGGAGGCGACGGCGGTCTTGCCGACGCCGCCCTTGCCGCCCACGAACAGGACCCGGTGGGCCGCGGCGAGCTCTAGCAGCATGAGATGTGCTCCAGGGGCGAGCGCTCCATGCCCATCCGCCGGTGCCAGTCGTGGAACCGGTCGTAGACCACGGGGAGCAGCTCCACGGTGTAGTAGCTGGCGGGGTTGGGCACCCCGAGGGCCTCGGAGAGCACCAGCATCATGAACAGGTCCTCCTCGTCGCGCTGGGCGCGGGCGAAGGTCCGGCGGTAGGGGGCCGCGTAGAACTCGCGCAGGCCCGCCCCGAGGCGGGCCCGCGCGGTGCGCCACCGCTGCGGGAGCGTCACCGGCTCACAGGGAGCGGTCCCGCCCGGCCGCGCTGGGCAGCGGCTCCTCGTCGAGCTCCGGCGGATTCTTCCGGGCGTGGGACATCGCGATCGCGGACTCGAAGATCACCCACACGGCCGCGATCAGGATGACGATGTCGAGCACGAGCAGGAACCAGTTCTCCGCGGCCCAGAACTGCCCCAGCTGCACGATCAGCGCGTAGACGGACATCACGAGCAGGAACACCAGCGGCACCAGGACGGGCAGGACCGGGCGGCCCTTGCGCAGCAGGATCACCGCGATCATGGACAGCGTCAGGCCGGCCAGCAGCTGGTTCGAGGTCCCGAACAGCGGCCAGATGAGCATGCCGCCCGAGCCGTCCGCGCCGGCGCTGAAGGTCAGCCCCATGGCCACCGCGAGGACGATGAGGGTGGCGACCACCTTGCCGATGGTGACGCCCATGATGTGCCCGGCCTCCTGCACCACGAAGCGCTGCAGGCGGATGCCGGTGTCCATGGTCGTGGCCGCGAAGAGCACGGCCATCGTCGCGAGGATGGTCGCGCTCAGCGACGGGGGGATGCCGAGGCCGGAGTTCACGACCGAGGCGCCGCCCTGGACGAACGCGGCCACGCCGCCCTGGCCGAACGCGCTGTACACGGCCTCCCAGTCGGCGATCGTGCGGAAGCCGGCGGTCGTGGCGATGATCGCGCCCAGCGCCAGGAGGCCCTCGCCGACGGCGCCGAAGTAGCCGACGAAGCGGGCGTCCGTCTCCTTGTCCAGCTGCTTGGAGGACGTCCCCGAGGCCACGATGCCGTGGAACCCGGAGATCGCCCCGCACGCGATGGTCACGAACAGCAGCGGCACGATGCTCGGGGTGCCCGCGGGCACGGACTCGTTGAAGGCCGGGGCCACCACGGTTGGGGCGGAGATCAGCACCGCGCCGTAGAGGATGCCCAGGGCGATGAACAGCTGCAGGCCGTTGATGTAGTCGCGGGGCTGCAGGAGCATCCAGACGGGCAGCACGGACGCGATGCCCGCGTAGACGAAGAGCACCACGATCCAGAACGCGTTGGCCGGCAGGCCCAGGACCGTCTCCGGCAGGACCACCGGGAAGCGGTCGCCGAGCAGGATGAGGGCGTAGAGGGCCACGACGCCCACCACGGACACGACGGCGAGGTTCCACTTGTAGCGGTAGACCGCCTGGCCGATGAGCAGCGCCACGACGATGGCGCCCCACGTGGGGATCACCGCGGTGGGCGTGCCGACCAGCAGGTTGGAGATCACCACGGCGAACGCGGCGTTGACCATGAGCAGCACGAGGAAAATCACGACCAGGAACAGGTTCCGTCCCCGGTGGCCGATGTACTTCCCGGACAGCGACCCGATGGACCTGCCCTGGTGCCGGTTGGACGCCCACAGGGCGCCCAGGTCGTGGACGCCGGCGAAGAAGACGGTGCCGAGCGTCACCCAGAGGAAGGCGGGCACCCATCCCCAGATCACCGCGATGGCCGGGCCGACGATGGGCGCGGCACCGGCCACGGAGGTGAAGTGGTGGCCCCACAGCACGTACTTGTTGGTGGGGACGTAGTCGACGCCGTCGCCCAGCTCGTGGGCGGGGGTGACGAAGGAGTCCTGGAGCTTGTAGATCCGGCGGGCGACGAACTTCGAGTAGAGGAGGTACCCGAGGATCATCATGGCCACGCCGACGACGGCGAGGACGATGGAATTCATCTCGATCCCAATCTGTGCGGAGGCGGGGTGGATGTCTGCTGGGTCACAATCCTACCGCCGCCCCGTCACTCCTCCGGGACCGGGCCCTGTCCGGGTGCCATGAGCGCGAAGGACTCCCGGTCCGGGCCCGCCACCACCGCGAGCCGCCCGTAGGCGAAGTCGAAGGGCTCCTCCACGACCGATCCGCCGGCGGCTCGAACGCGGTCGGCGGCCGCGTCGACGCCCTCCACCTGGAAGCACACGGACCACGCCGAGGGCGCGTCCTGCGCGGCGGGGTCCGTCCCGCCGATCCCGCCCGCCGGGCGGTCCCCTCGCGGCACCGTGAAGGTGGCGTAGGGGACGCCGTCCCCGCTGGTCTCCTCGTAGTGGTAGCCGAACACCGCTGCGTAGAAGTCGCGGGCGGTGCGGTGGTCGGGCGTCGTGAGGTCGCACCACACCACGGCGCCGGGGACGTCGACGGCCTCGAAGCCGATGTGCTCACCGGACTGCCACATCCCGAAGACGGCTCCGGCGGGGTCCCGCCAGACGCCCATCCGGCCGAGCGGGCCGATGTCCGTGGGCCCCATCAGCTGCGTGCCCCCGGCGTCCAGGACCCGCTGCGCGCCCAGCTCGATCCGGTCCGCGGCGAGGTACACCTGCCACACGGGGGGCGCACCGGCCCGGTCCGGGTCCGCGGGGGACAGCCCGGCCACGCGGGCCCCGTCCACGAGGGCGTTGCAGTAGCCGCCGTGCTCGGGCCGCGGGTCGTCGTACTGCCAGCCGAGGACCTGCCGGTAGAACTCCTGCGTCCGGGCGAGGTCGGAGGCCACGAGGTCCGTCCAGCAGGGCGTTCCCGCAGGCCACGGTTCGGTGTGCTGCGTCATCACGGGCTCCTTCCGACACGGTCAGGGTACGCCGGGCCCCGCGCCCCCCGACCGCCCCGCCCGAGGATCGTTATCCACCCGTCCCCGTCCCTCCCCCCTCACTCCGAGGCGCGAGGTTGCGGACCTCGGGGCCGGGGTCCGGGGGTCCGCGGACGGGGTCAGGGGCATGATGGGAGCGGACCGTCGTCGCCGAACGCCCGGGAGGCCTCCCATGACCACGCTGCACGACTTCACCGCCACCACCCTGGACGGGCGCGATCAGCCGCTGTCCGCCTACGCCGGGAAGGTGGTGCTCGTGGTCAACACGGCGAGCCGGTGCGGGTTCACACCGCAGTACGAGGGCCTCGAGCAGCTGTGGCGCAACTTCAAGCAGGAGGGCTTCGTGGTGCTCGGCTTCCCCTGCGACCAGTTCGGCCACCAGGAACCGGGCACCGAGGAGGAGATCGCCGACTTCTGCAGCCGCAACTACGGCGTCACGTTCCCGATGTTCGCAAAGGTCGACGTCAACGGCCCCGGCGCCCACCCGCTGTGGGCCTGGCTGCGGGAAGAGCGCAACGGGGTCCTGGGCGACGCCATCAAGTGGAACTTCACCAAGTTCCTGGTGGGCCGGGACGGCCGGGTGCTCCGCCGCTTCGCCCCGCGGACCGCACCGGCCCAGCTGGCCGGCAGCATCGAGTCCGCCCTGGCCCACGACGAGGCGCCCGGCCGCGCCGGGTGAGCGCGCGGCTCAGGCGGCCGCCATCTCCCGGAGCACCGCGGACAGGGCGGCCAGGCCCCGCTCCAGCTCCTCCTCCGTGATCACCAGCGGCGGGCTCAGCCGCACGGTCGCGCCGTGCGTGTCCTTGGCGATCACCCCGTGCGCCACCAGCCGCTCGCAGCACTCGCGGCCGGTGCCCAGGCGCGGGTCGATGTCGATCCCGGCCCACAGTCCGCGCCCGCGCACGGCGGTGAGGCCCAGCGGCGCGAGCTCGGCGAGACCGGCGTGCAGCCTCTCCCCCCGCTCCCGTGCCGCCCGCTGGGGCTCCCCGGTGGACAGCAGCCCGACGACGGCGCGGCCGACGGCGCCGGCCAGCGGGTTGCCGCCGAAGGTGCTGCCGTGCTGGCCCGGCCGCAGCACCGACAGGACCTCGGCGCGCCCCACGACCGCGGAGACCGGCAGGACGCCCCCGCCCAGGGCCTTGCCCAGCAGGTACAGGTCCGCCTCCACGCCCTCGTGCTCGCAGGCCAGCGTCCGGCCCGTGCGGCCCAGCCCGGACTGGATCTCGTCGGCGACGAGCAGGACGCCGCGCTCGGCGGTGCACCGCCGGACGCCCGCCAGGTAGCCCGGCGGCGGCACGATCACCCCGGCCTCGCCCTGGATCGGCTCCAGCAGCACCGCCACGGTGTCGTCCGTGAGCGCGGCCTCGAGCGCGGCGAGGTCCCCGAAGGGCACGGTGTCGAAGCCCGGGGTGTAGGGGCCGTAGTCGCGGTGCGCGTCGGCGTCGTCGGAGAAGCTGACGACCGTGGTGGTGCGGCCGTGGAAGTTGCCCGCCGCCACGACGATCCGTGCCCGGCCCGGGGCCACCCCCTTGCGCTCGTAGCCCCACTTCCGGGCGACCTTGATCGCCGACTCGACGGCCTCGGCGCCGGTGTTCATCGGCAGCATCATGTCCTGGCCGAGCAGCTCGCACAGCTCCCGGGCGAAGGGCCCGAGCTGGTCGTTGTGCACGGCACGGCTGGTCAGCGTCACCCGCTCCAGCTGGGCCCGGGCGGCCGCCAGGACCGCCGGGTGGCCGTGCCCGAGGTTCAGCGCCGAGTAGCCGGCGAGGAAGTCCAGGTACTCCCGGCCCTCCACGTCCGTGAGGGTGGCACCGTGCGCCCGGGCGACGACGACCTCCAGCGGGGAGTAGGTTCGGGCCGTGTACCGCTCGGCCGCGGCCGCGAGCTGCTGCGAGGCGGTCGCCCGGCCGGCGACGTGGACGGGGGCGTGGTTCATGGGGGTGTCTCCCGGTCGCGTCCTGGTGTTTCCTTGAGCATGTGCGCTCCGGCCCGCCGGGACAACCCCCGCGCCGGGTCCTCCGGGCCCACCCCGGGGCGCGCTTCGCCGATCCGACCGCCAGGAGGAACCGTGCTCGCCGACTTCGCCCCCCAGGACGTCCCCGTCCCCGACGGCGTGGTCCACGCCCGCACGGGCGGCGACGGCCCGCCCGTGCTCCTGCTGCACGGCTTCCCGCAGACGCACGCGATGTGGCACGCCCTGGCCCCCGTGCTCGCCGAGGAGTTCACCGTGGTCGCCGCCGACCTGCGCGGCTACGGCCGCTCCTGGACGGACAGCGAGGACTTCACCTTCCGGGCGATGGCCGCCGACCAGGTCCGGCTCATGCGCGCCCTGGGGCACGACCGGTTCCACGTCGTCGGGCACGACCGTGGCGCCCGGACCGCCCACCGCATGGCCTTCGACGCCCCCGAGGCGGTGCTCTCGGTCGCCCTGCTCGACATCCTGCCCACGCTGGAGGTGTGGCGGTCGATGGACGCCTGGCTGGTGCAGAAGTACTACCACTGGGCCTTCCTCGCCCAGGGCGGCGGACTGCCGCAGACGCTGATCGGCCACGACCCCGTCCACTTCGTGCGCGCGACGCTGCAGGGCCTCAGCGGCACCGAGGTCGGGTTCCACCCCGCCGCGCTCGCCGCCTACGAGGAGGCCGCGCGCGACCCGTCCGTGGTCGACGCCTGGTGCCGCGACTACCGCGCCGCGGCCGGACCGGACGTGGAGATCGACCGGGCCGACGAGGACGCCCGGCTCGAGCTCCCCGCGCTGGTCCTGTGGGGCGCCCGCGGCCGGGTGGGCGCCCGGGAGGACCCGCTCGAGCTGTGGCGGCGGCACTTCCCCCGGGCCGCGGGCCGGGCCGTGGACGCCGGCCACTTCCTCGCCGAGGAGCGCCCGGAGGAGGTCACGGCCGCGGTCCTGGCGCACCTGCGCGCCGCGGAGGCGCAGCCGGGCCCCCGGCACGGCTGAGCGTGGCGGGGGCCCGGTGATGCCGGTGCGGGCGTGCGGTCAGTCGTTCTCGTACTTGGTGATCGCCTCGACCTTGGCCGCCGAGGCGCTGGCCGGGTCGAAGACGTAGCCGATCCACTCCTTGGCCAGGCGCCGGGCCAGCTCGAGGCCGACGACCCGCTGGCCCATGCACAGCACCTGGGCGTTGTTGGAGAGCACCGAGCGCTCCACCGAGTAGGAGTCGTGGGCGGTCACCGCCCGGATGCCCGGGACCTTGTTCGCCGAGATCGCCACGCCCAGGCCCGTGCCGCAGATCAGCAGCGCCCGGTCGGCCTCCCCGGCGGCGACCTTCCGGGCCGCCTCCACTGCCACGTGCGGGTAGTCGGTGTTCTCGGTCTTCGAGACCCCGACGTCCACCACGCTCTCCACGCGGTCGTCGGCCTCCAGGTCCCGGCGCAGGGCCTCCTTGTAGTCGAATCCGGCGTCGTCGCCGCCGATCACGATCCGCAGCTTCTGCTCGCTCATGGGGTGCTCCTTCATCTCGTCGTTCACTGTCCGATGGTCTTTTCCCGGGTGCGTGGTCCGTGGGTCCGGGTGGTCCGTGGGTGCGGGTGCCGGAGGGGCCTCAGCGGCGCGCGGCGATCTCCAGCAGGTGCAGGTAGCCCTCCAGCTGCCAGGCGGTGCGGCCGACGAACAGGCCGTCCACGCCGGCGATGCCCAGCAGGTCGGCGGCGTTGTCCAGGTTCACCGACCCGCCGTAGAGCAGGCCCTGCACCCGTGACCCCCAGGCCGCCGCGAGGGCGGCGAAGGGCTCGGCCAGCTCCGCGGTGGTGGCCGGGCGGCCGTGCTCACCGATCGCCCAGACGGGTTCGTAGGCGATCAGCACCCGGGCCAGCTGGTCCTCGGCCAGGCCCTCCAGGGCCCGGCCGACCTGCTCGAGGATGTGCGCCCCGGAACCGCCCGCGGCCTGCACGTGCGCCGGTTCGCCCACGCACAGCAGCGGCACCAGTCCGTGGCGCAGGGTCGCGGCGACCTTGGCCCGGACGGTCTCGTCCGTCTCGGCGAAGTGCTCGCGCCGCTCGGAGTGGCCGATCTCCACGATCCGGGCCCCGGCGTCGGCGACCTGCGGCACAGAGACCTCCCCGGTCCAGGCCCCGGCGTCCTCCCAGTGGGCGTTCTGCGCCCCCACCAGCACCCGGGGCTCCTCGGCCAGGACCTGGGCCACCGCGGCGATCGCGGTGGCCGGCGGGATCACGAAGGGCTGCACGCCCCCCAGTTCCCGTCCGGCCAGGGCCTCGGCCAGGCCCTGGGCCCAGGCGGTGGCCTCGGCCAGGGTCTTGTTCATCTTCCAGCTGGTGCCGACCCACACCGTCACGGCCGCCCCCTACCGTGCGTCCGGGGCCTGGGCGAGGAAATCGCCCAGGGCGTCCATGAGCACGGAGAAGGACAGCGCGCCGGGGTCCGGGGTGCCCAGGCTCTTGTCCCCGAGCACCTTCGAGCGCCCGCGGCGGGCGGTGATCTCCGCGGTGGCCTCGGCCGCCTGACGGGCCACCGCGGCGGCCTGCTTGATCGCGTCCGCCAGATCGGAGGAGGCCTCGAACTCCTCCAGCAGCCTCGCCCGGAACGGCAGGGCGGCGTCGACCATGGTCTTGTCCCCCGGCTGGGCCCCGCCCAGCCGCACGATCGCGTCGATCCCGGCCAGGAGAGCGGCCACCACTTCCTCGGCCCCGGCGCCGGCGGAGTCGTCGAAGGCCCCGCCGGCGGCGGTCAGTGCCGCGCCCCACAGCGCCCCGGAGGTGCCGCCGGCCTCCTCGGCCCAGGCGTCACCGGCACGCACCAGGACCGTGCGGGCCCCGGCGCCGGCCTCCGCGGCGGCCCGGGCGGCGGCGGCCGCGCCCCGGGTGCCGTAGGCCATGCCCTGGCCGTGGTCGCCGTCGCCGGCGATGGCGTCCAGGCGGCCGAAGTCCTCCTCGTGCTCGGCCGCGGTGGCCTCCAGCACCTGCAGCGCCGTCAGGATCCGCCCGGTGACCTCCTGGGACTCCGGCGCGGCGGCCGGCACGTCCTCCTGCCCCGGGGTGTGCACCCCGGTGCGCGCCGGCCGGTCGGCCGTGTCCGGCGCGCCGCGGCGGAAGGCCGGGGTGTCGGCCGGGGCCAGCCAGTACCGCTCCAGCTCCTCGTCCAGGAACACCACGGTCAGCGACAGCCCGGCCATGTCGAGACTGGTGACGTGCTCGCCGACCTCCGGAGCCACCACGGTCAGCCCCTGGCCGGCCAGCCGCTCGGCCACCCGGCCGTAGACCACGAACAGCTCCTCGTACTTGACCGTGCCCAGCCCGTTGACCAGCACGGCCACCCGGCCCTCGTAGCCGTCCTGCCCGCGCGCCGGCTCCTCCGCCAGCACGCCGTCGACCAGCAGGTCGGCGATCTCGTCGGCCGTGCCCATCGGCACCTCGCGCACTCCCGGCTCCCCGTGGATGCCCAGCCCGATCGCCATCTCCCCGGCCGGCACGTGGAACAGCGCCTCCCCGGCCCCGGGCAGGGTGCAGCCCTCGAAGGCCACCCCGAAGGAGCGCGTCGCGTCGTTGGCCTTCCACGCCACCCGCTCGGCCTCGTCCAGGTCGGCCCCGGCCTCGATCGCCGCACCGGCGATCTTGAACACCATCAGGTCCCCGGCGATCCCGCGCCGTTCCCGGTGCGCCTCGGCCGGGCCGGAGGCAATGTCGTCGGAGACCCGCACGATGCGCACGTCCACGCCCTCGGCGCGCAGCTTCTCGGCCGCCTGCCCGAAGTGCAGCACGTCCCCGGCGTAGTTGCCGAAGCCCAGCACCACGCCGCCGCCGTTCTCCGCCGAGCGCGCCACGGAGTACACCTGGGAGGCCGAGGGCGAGGAGAAGATGTTGCCGCACGGCGCGCCGTGGCCCATCCCCGGGCCCACCCACCCGGCGAAGGCCGGATAGTGCCCCGAGCCCCCGCCGATCACCAGCGCCGGCTGGCCCTCCGGGGTGTCGGTCGAGCGCACCACCCCGCCGTGGGCCAGGGCCACGTGCTCGGGATGAGCCGCCGCATAGCCCCGCAGCGCGTCGGACGCGAACTCCGCAGGATCGTTCACAAGAAAAGTCATCGTTCCAGCCTCGGTGGTCTCGGTGGGTCGGGGGCGGGACGGCCGCGTTCGACGTCGGGCGCCGCCGTCCCGCTCGGGGATCTCGGTACGGTGCGGCCGGCTCAGCCGGCGGGGGCGGACGCGCCGCCCTGCTGGGCGGTCTCCTCGTCGACCGGGCTGGGGCCCAGGTCCTCGAGCAGCCGGCCCATGGCCACGTAGGCCTTGTTGCGGTAGGCGACGAGGTCGTTCGAGCGTTCGGCGGGGATCTGCAGGAACCCGGCGCCGGACTTCGTGCCGAGCTTGCCGGCGTCGACGAGGTCCTGCAGGACCTTGGGCGTGGCGAAGCGCTCGGGGAACGAGGTCTGCAGGGAGGCGTAGCAGAAGGAGTAGACGTCCAGTCCCGCCATGTCCGCGATCGCGAAGGGGCCGAAGAACGGGAGGCGGAAGCCGAAGGTGGTGCGCACCAGCGTGTCGACGTCCTCGGCCGTGGCGATGCCCTCCTCGACCACCTGGGCGGCCTCGTGGAACAGGGCGTACTGCAGGCGGTTGAGGACGAAGCCCGTGACGTCCTTGACCACCGCCGCCTTCTTGCCGGTCAGCTCGACGATCTCCTTGGCCGCCTCGACCGTCTCGGGCGCGGTGGTCTCGTGAGGGATGACCTCCACGCCGGGGATGAAGGGCGCCGGGTTCGAGAAGTGCACGCCCAGGAAGCGGCCCGGGTGCTCGACGACCTCGGCGAGCTGGGCGATGGAGATGGTGGAGGTGTTGGAGCCGATCACGGCGTCCGCCGGGGCGGCGTCGCTGATCCGGCGCAGCGTGGCGTGCTTGATCTCGAGCTTCTCCGGCACGGCCTCCTCCACGTAGGAGGCGTCCGCGACGGCCTCCTCGATGCTGGGGGCGGCCCACAGGTTCTCGCGCAGGCGCTCGACCGCGTCCGCCGGGAAGAGCCCGTCCGCGACGAACTGCTCCGCCTCCCCGAGGAGCCGCTCGAGGTTCCCCTCGGCGATCTCCTGGGAGATGTCGGCGAGCGCGACCCGGGCTCCGCCGAGGGCCAGCACCTGGGCGATGCCCCCGCCCATGTATCCCGAGCCGACAACCGCTACTGAACGCTGAGCCATGATCCCCATCTCCTCCGGTGTGCACGTGTTCCGTCTGTGGACACGGCGGCGCCGGAGCGCGGATCGGGAGCGACCTCGGACACCGACTCAGGCCATACCGTGTTTCCTATAGGATCCACGGACGCAGATGTGGTGTCAACCACACCGCGGCGGGAGGGCAGGTCGGAACGTGGCTCAGGCGCTCTCGTCCCGGAGGTCGCGGTCGGCGCGCTCGTACTCGCTGATCGCCCGCTCCCGCACCCCGCAGATGTGCCCGGCCATGGCGATCCGGGCCGCCGCGGCGTCACCCCGGCGCAGCGCCGTGAGGATCCGCGCGTGCTCCTCGATGGCGCTGCGCGCGTCCTGCACGCCCAGGCCGCTGAACAGCCGGAACCGGTGCACGTGCCCGCCGAGGGACTCGTAGGCGCCCAGGACGAACTTGTTGTTCGCCTGCTCCGCGATGAGCCGGTGGAAGCGCTCGTCGGCCTCCCAGTAGGAGCGGTAGTCGGAGAAGTGGGGGCCGTTCGGCGCGCCCCGGAGGTCGTCGATGGAGCGCTCGAGGGCCTCCAGGAACGGCCGGTCCGCGTGGCCGCAGGCGAGTTCGGCGTTGTAGGGCTCGATGAGCAGCCGTGCGTCCATGAGGTCCAGCAGCTCCTCGTGGGTCAGCAGGGGCGCCACGCGGTAGCCGCGCAGCGCGGCCCGGACCACCAGGCTCGTGGACTCCAGCCGCGCCAGGGCCTCCCGGACCGGCGTGGGGGAAACGCCCAGCTCGCGCGCCGTGCCGTCGATGCTGATCGGATCCCCGGACTTGAGCTCCCCGTCCATCAGGCGCGCGAGGATCTCCTTGTACACCTGGTCCGCCAGGATGCTGCGCTGCACCCACGCTCCGCCCGGAACGTCGTTCGTCATGTCGATGCCCTCGCTCACTTCTGCCCTGACAGGAATTGTCCCACGCCCCACCCGGGCCGGCTCCACACCGCCCTCTCGACGACGGCCGGAGGAGGCTGGACACCGGACCAATATCCTATAGGGTATTGGCCAACGGCTCCTCGGATGTGGTCCACGCCACAGTGCAGAAGTGGCCGGCCCCGCGTCCCGATCAAAGGTGACTCAGCTATGCACATCCTTCTTCCCGCCGCCACGGCGGATGCACTCGTCCTGGCGGAGAGGCCCACCTGGGCGCTCATCGCCATCGCGGTCGTGGCCATCGCCGCGCTGCTCTTCCTGATCATCAAGCTGCGCATGCACGCGTTCTTCGCCCTCATCATCATCAGCGTCCTCACGGGACTGGCGGCCGGCATCGGCGTGGGCGACGTCATGGCGGTGGTCATCGCCGGCTTCAGCACCACGGTGGGCAACGTGGCCCTGCTGGTGGGCTTCGGCGCGGTCCTCGGCCGCCTGGTCGAGGTCTCCGGCGGCGCCCAGGTGCTCGCCGACGCGATGCTCCGCCGTTTCGGGGAGAAGCGGGCCCCGCTGGCCCTGGCGGTCGCCTCCCTCTTCTACGCGTTCCCGATCTTCCTCGACGCCGGCTTCATCGTGATGCTGCCGATCATCTACACGGTCGCCCGCCGCCTGGGCGGCTCCTTCATGCTCTACGTGCTGCCCTCGATCGGCGCCTTCCTGATGATGCACGCCCTCACCCCGCCGCACCCCGGTCCCACGGCCGCGGCTACGGTGATGGGCGCCGACGTCGGCATGGTGGTGCTGATCGCCCTGCTGGTGGGCCTGCCCACCTGGTACCTGGCCGGCTACCGGCTCGGCCTGGCCCTCGCCAAGCGCTATCCGGACATGCCCGTGCCGAACCTCCTCGGCGAGGTGGACCTGGACGAGGACACCCCCCGGCCGGGGTTCTGGACCATCATCTTCGTCCTCCTGCTGCCGCTCGTGCTCATCTTCTTCAACACCCTGTTCACCACGCTCGAGGCGAGCGGGGCCGTGGGCGAGGACAACGTCCTGTTCCGCCTCTCCCGGCTCATCGGCAACACCCCGATCGCCCTGCTCATCGCCACGCTGTTCGCGATGTACCTGCTCTACCTGCGCCCGCGCCGCGGCCGGGGCAGCATCGGCGGGGCCCTGGAGGACCTGGTCGACAACGCCCTGGCTCCGGTCTGCTCGATCATCCTGATCACCGGCGCCGGCGGCGCCTTCGGCCGTGTCCTCACCGAGACGGGCATCGGCGCCACCATCGCCGAGGGGCTCGACGCCCTGGGCCTCCCGGTCATCCTGGCCGGCTTCCTCGTGGCGATCGCCTTCCGCGTGGCCCAGGGCTCGGCGACCGTGGCCGCCACCACCGCGGGCTCCATCATGGCCCCGGCCGTGGCCGAGCTGGGCCTGTCCGGGATCGCGCTGGCCGCCATCGTGGTCGCCATCGCGGCGGGGTCCATCACGTTCTCGCACGTGAACGACTCGGGCTTCTGGCTGATCGGCAAGTTCTGCGGCTTCGACACCGTGACCACGCTCAAGACGTGGTCGGTGATCGGCACCGCGATCGGCTTCATGGCCTTCGCCCTCGCGTGGATCGTCTACGCCCTGGCCGCCTGATCCCTGCGGCCCGCACGCCCCTCCCCCGGCATCCCCCGACATCCCCCTGACATCGCAGGAGCACCCATGACGCACGGACAGTTTCCCGCACGACGCACGGCCGTCGTCACCGGCGCCGGAGCCGTCCGCGGCATCGGCCGCCACGTCGCCCGCCGGATGGCGCAGGAGGGCTGGGCCCTGGCGGTGCTCGACGTCGACGCCGACGGCGTCCGGTCCTTCGCCGACGAGCTCGCCGGGCGGACGGCGCAGCCCGTGCGCGGCATCGCGGTCGACGTGGCCGACCCGGACTCGGTCGACGCGGCGTTCGAGGAGATCGACGCGCATCTTCCGCCGGTGCTCGCCGAGGTGAACCTGGCCGGCATCGCCAGCCCGCACACGCTCTTCGAGCTGACGAAGGACGTGTGGACCCGTGTGCTGGACGTGAACGCCACGGGCACGCTGCTCATGATGCAGGCCGCGGCACGTCGCATGATCGAGGGCGGGCACGGCGGGCGGATCGTCAACACGTCCTCGATCACCGCCTACGACGGCGGTGGGACCTTCTCGAAGACCGGCTACGCCGCGGCGAAGGCTGCCGTCCTCGGCCTCACCCGGGGCGGTGCCCGGGAGCTCGGCGGGCACGAGATCACCTGCAACGCCATCGTCCCCGGGCCCATCGACACCGACATCATGGGCGGCACGCTCACGGACGAGCGCAGGGCCGCCATGTCGGCGGCCGTGCCCGCCGGACGCGTCGGGCGGCCCGAGGAGGTCGCCGCGCTGGTCAACTTCCTCACCAGTCCCGAGGCCGGCTTCGTCAACGGCGCGTCCTACTTCGTGGACGGCGGCAAGCACATGGTCTGAGCCCGCACCCCGCACGTCCTTCCGGCGCCCCGTGCGCCACCGACACCACCCACCAAGGAGAGCACCATGCCGCACACCCCGGAGAGCTGGCCCATCGGGGCCGCCCTGCTGAACTTCACGGGCACCACTGCCGACGGCCGCGACCGCACCGCCGCCGGTCCCGAGGCCTGGAAGCAGACCCTGCGCGAGGTCCGCCTCGCCGGCTTCGACCACGTCGACCTCACCGACTCCTGGGTCCGCCCCGGCGACCTCGACACCGACGGCCGCCGGCGGCTGCTGGAGACGGCCCGGTCCTACGACCTCGCCTTCAGCGACATCGCGGTGACCCGCAAGAGCGTGATCACCCCGGACGAGGAGCAGGCGCAGCGGAACATCGCCTACACCAAGCGCACCATCGACGCGGCCGTGGACCTCGAGGCGCCCATGGTCTGCGTGGGCCTGCACGACCCGTTCACCGAGGCGCAGAAGGACGCCACCTGGTTCTGGCTGGCGCCGGGCGCCGAGGACGAGGACACCGCGGAGAACCGGGCGAAGGCGGCCGAGCGCTTCCGCGAGCTCGGCGAGTACGCCGGGGAGCGGGGGGTCGGCCTGTCCCTGGAGATGTACGAGGGCACCTTCCTGGGCACCGCCGACAGCTCGGTGGAGCTCGTCACCGCCGTGGACCTGCCCAACGTGGGCCTGTGCCCCGACATCGGCAACATCGTCCGCCTGCACCGCGAGGTGGAGGACTGGCGCGAGATGCTCACCAAGATGCTGCCGCACGCCAACTACTGGCAGCTGAAGAACTACTTCCGGGACCACGATCCCGCCACCGGGTCCTACGCCTCCGCCCCGGCGCCGCTGGCCCTGGGCTACATCGACTACCGCGAGGCCATCGGCATGGCGCTCGAGGCCGGCTTCGACGGCCCCATGTGCGTGGAGCACTACGGGGGCGACGGGCTCAGCGTGACGGCCATGAACCGGGACTACATCCGCGGCATCCTGGCCGCCAAGCTCCCGGAGGACTGACTCCCGCGGAGCCGGCCACGCCGGGGATGGCGCCGTTGGGGCGCCATCCCCGGCTCCGTCGTTCCGGTCGCCCGTCGCCGCGGCGCCCGCGCTGATCATTCAGCCGACTTACCTTTTCGGGTCCCAACCCGTAACGTGGAACCGATACGGCCCCGCCGTGCACGCCGGCAGGCGTGCCGAGGGCCGCCCCGGACCGTCCCCGGCACCCCGGGACGGACCCGGGTCCGGACTAGGGAAGGAGCACCAGCATGCGCAAGATCCTCTTCATGGTCGGCACCGCCGTCTTCAGCCGCGTCATGGCGAAGCGGCGCGAGAACAAGGGCGGCCGCCGCTAGACGGCCGTGCCCGCCGCCCGCGGCCCCGGCAGGGAGCGCGGGCGGCAACGACGGACGGGCCCGCCCGGCATGATGCCGGGCGGGCCCGTCCGTCCTTGCGCTCCGCTACTTCAGCGCGTTGGAGGCCCGCCGCTTGTTGAAGACGTCGAAGCCGACGGCGAGCAGCAGCACCAGGCCCTTGATGAACTGCTGGTAGTCGATGCCCACGCCCATGAGCGACATGCCGTTGTTGAGCACGCCCATGATCAGCCCGCCGGTGATGGCGCCGATGATGGTGCCCACGCCGCCGGTCACGGCGGCGCCGCCGATGAACGCCGCGGCGATCGCGTCCAGCTCGAACAGGTTGCCGGCACCGGGGCCGGCGGAGTTCAGGCGGCCGGTGAACACGAGGCCCGCCAGCGCGGCCAGCACCCCCATGTTGACGAACAGCAGGAAGTCCACGCGCTTGGTGTTGACGCCCGAGAGCTGGGCCGCCTGCAGGTTGCCGCCGCGGGCGTAGACGTGCCGGCCGAAGACGGTCCGGTTCATGACCGCGCTGTAGGCGACCACGAGCACCCCGAGCACCACGAGCACGATCGGGGTGCCGCCGCGGGAGCTGGCGAGCAGGAAGGTCAGGCCCAGGACGACGACGACGCCGAAGACCAGCCGGGTGAGGAACCAGGCGCGGGGCTCGTCGTCCAGGCCGAGCTTGGCCCGGGTGGCCCGGCCGCGCAACTGGCTGACGACCAGCAGGGCGGTGGCGAACAGGCCGAGGCCCACCGTGGTCCAGTCCAGGATGTTGGTCTCGGGCGGGAACAGGCCCGGGAAGAGGGACCCGCCGCCGAGCTGGCGGTACTCCGAGGGGAACCCGGTGATGCGCTGGTTCTCGAGCACGATCTGGGTCAGGCCGCGGAAGACGAGCATGCCCGCGAGGGTGACGATGAAGGCCGGGATGCCGATGTAGGCCACCCAGAACCCCTGCCAGGCCCCCACGAGGGCGCCGACCGCGAGGGACGCCACGAGGGCCACCCACCACGGCAGGCTCCAGTCCCGGATCATGATCCCGGACATGGCACCCACGAACGCGGCCACGGAGCCCACCGAGAGGTCGATGTGGCCGGCCACGATGATCATGACCATCCCGATGGCCAGCAGCAGGATGTAGCTGTTCTGGACGATGATGTTGGAGACGTTGTCCGGCTGGAGCAGGGCTCCGCCCGTGAGCACCTGGAACAGCGTCACGATGACCAGCAGGGCCAGGAAGATGCCGATCTGGCGCAGCCGGCTGGTGAGGAAGCGCCCGGCGTCGGCCACGGTCGAGGGCTTCTTCGGGCCCCTGGTGCTGAGGACCCGGTCCTCGTCGGCGAGGGTGGAAACCATGGTCAGTCCTTCTCCTTGGTCATGTGCTGCATGAGTCGTTCGGGGGTGGCCTCGGCGATGGGGACCTCGGCGGTGATCCGGCCCTCGGCGAGCGTGTAGATGCGGTCGCAGATCCCCAGGAGCTCCGGCAGCTCGGAGGAGATCACGAGGACGGCTTTGCCCTGCGCGGCCAGCTGGTTGATGATCGTGTAGATCTCGTACTTCGCGCCCACGTCGATGCCGCGCGTCGGCTCGTCGAGGATCAGCACGTCCGGGTCGGCAAACATCCACTTGGACAGCACGACCTTCTGCTGGTTGCCGCCGGAGAGCTTGCCGGTGACGGCCGCCACGGACGGCGCCTTGATGTTCATGCTCTTCCGGTAGTCCTGGGCGACCAGCGTCTCGCGGCCGCCGTCCACCCAGCCCGCGGAGGCCAGCTTGGGCAGGGCGGCGGCGGAGATGTTCCGCTTGATGTCGTCGATCAGGTTGAGCCCGTAGCGCTTGCGGTCCTCCGTGGCGTAGGCGATCCCGTGCCGGATGGCCTCCTGGACGGTCCGGCAGGTGATCTCCTGGCCGTTCTTGTACAGGGTCCCGGTGATGCCGGACCCGTAGCTGCGCCCGAAGATGCTCATCGCCAGCTCGGTCCGCCCGGCGCCCATGAGCCCGGCGATCCCGACGATCTCGCCGGCCCGCACGGACAGGTGCGCGTCGTCCACGACCACCCGGGAGTGCTCCTGGGGGTGGTGCACCGTCCAGTGCTCCACGCGCAGCACCTCCTCCCCGATCGCGGGGGTCCGCTCCGGGTACCGGTTGGTGAGCTCGCGGCCGACCATGCCCTTGATGATCCGGTCCTCGGTGACCGAGCCGTCGTGCAGGCTGAGGGTCTCGATGGTCCGGCCGTCGCGCAGGATGGTCACGGAGTCCGCGATCGCCCGGATCTCGTTGAGCTTGTGGCTGATGATGATGCAGGTGATCCCGTCCTCCCGCAGCCCGCGGACGAGGCCGAGCAGGTGCGCGGAGTCCTCGTCGTTGAGCGCGGCGGTGGGCTCGTCGAGGATCAGCAGCTTCACGTCCTTGGACAGCGCCTTGGCGATCTCCACGAGCTGCTGCTTGCCCACCCCGATGTCCCCGGCCCGGGTGACGGGGTTCAGGTCCAGGCCCACGCGCCGGAGCAGCTCGGAGGCCCGGACGTTGGTCTCGTTCCAGTCGATGACCCCGCGGGTGGCGCGCTCGTTGCCCAGGAAGATGTTCTCGGCCACGGACAGGAACGGGGACAGCGCCAGCTCCTGGTGGATGATCACCACGCCGCTGCGCTCGCTGTCCTTGATGTCGCGGAAGGAGACCGTCCGGCCGTCCAGGACGATGTCGCCCTCGTAGGTGCCGTGCGGGTAGACGCCGGAGAGCACCTTCATGAGGGTGGACTTGCCGGCGCCGTTCTCCCCGCAGATCGCATGCACCTCACCGCGGGCGACGGCGAGGTTGACGTCCTGCAGCGCCTTGACGCCGGGGAAGGACTTGCTGATCCGGCGCATCTCGAGCACGTGCTCGCTCATGCGGGTCTCCTTGTCTGGGGCTGGAGTGGTGGCGGGTCGGAGTGGTGGCGGGTCGGGATGGTGGCGGACCCGGCGGGAGAGGAATGCTGCGGCGGGACCGGCCGGGCGGAGGGGCCGCCCGGCCGGTCCGGGTCCCCTACTCGAGCTCGGAGGCCTCGTAGTAGCCGCTGTCCACGAGGACCTCCTGGTAGTTGTCCTTCGTGACGATCTGGGACTCCAGCAGGTAGGCGGGGACGACCTTCACGCCGTTGTCGTAGGTCTCCTCGTCGTTGACCTCCGGCTCCTCGCCCTTCATCAGGGAGTCGACCATCACGACCGCGCGCTCGCCGAGCTCGCGCACGTCCTTGAAGATGGTGGAGTACTGCTCGTCGTTGACGATCGACTTCACGGAGCCCACCTCGGCGTCCTGTCCGGTGACCACCGGAAGCTCGTCCTTGGAGTAGCCGCCGGAGCGCAGCGCGGAGATGATCCCGATCGACAGCCCGTCGTAGGGGGAGAGCACGCCGTCGAGCTGCTCGCCGCCGCCCACGGTGATGAGGTCCTCCATACGGTCCTGGGCGGTGTCCGGCAGCCAGCGCAGGATGGCGGCCTGCTCGAACTCGGTCTGCCCGCTGGGCACGTTGAGGGTGCCGTCGTCCAGGTAGGGCTTGAGGGTGTCCATGGCGCCGTTCCAGAAGAAGGTGGCGTTGTTGTCGTCGGGGCTGCCGGCGAAGAGCTCCACGTTGAACGGGCCCTTCTCCCCGGTCGGCTCGCCGTTCTCGTCGAGGATCCCCAGGCCGGTGAGCAGCGAGGTGCCCTGCTGCACGCCCACCTCGTAGTTGTCGAAGGTCGTGTAGTAGTCCACGGTGTCGGACTCGTTGATGAGCCGGTCGTAGGCGATCACGGGGATGTCCTGGGACTCCGCGGTGTCGAGCACGCTGGTGAGCGTGGTGCCGTCGATCGAGGCGATCACCAGGGCCTTCGCCCCGCCGTTGATCATGTTCTCGATCTGGGAGATCTGGGTGGGGATGTCGTCGTTGGCGTACTGGAGGTCCACCTCGTAGCCGAGCTCCTCGAGCTCCGCCTTGACGTTCTCCCCGTCGGCGATCCAGCGCTCGGACTGCTGGGTGGGCATGGCCACCCCGATCCGGGCGCCTCGTTGGAGCCCTCCTCCGCGCCGGCGCCGCGGCTGCCGCCGCAGGCGCTGAGGCCGAGAACGAGGGTCAGTGCGGTCACCCCGGTGAGGGTCCGCTTCAGGTGGGTCTTCGCGGTCATGGTCGTGCCTTTCGTCGGTCCGGTCCCCGGTGGCCGGAGGTCCGTGCTGGGTCCGTGCTGTGTGCGGTGGTGGAGGTCAGAGCTTCTGCGCCAGGCGATAGTAGGCGGAGTTCCAGCGCACCTCGCGCTGGAACTCGCGCAGGGTGGTGGAGTCGTCGATGAGCAGCAGCTCGGTGCCGGTGATCTCGGCGAAGTCGCGGATCACGTCCGCGCCCACCGCGGTGCTGAGCACCGTGTGGTGGGCGGCCCCGGCGGTGAGCCAGGCCGCGGCCGAGGTCGCGAGGTCCGGCTGCGGGCGCCACACCGCCCGGGCCACCGGCAGGTGCGGCAGCGGGGCGTCCGGGGGCACGACGTCGACGGTGTTGGCCGTGAGCCGGAACCGGTCGCGCATGTCGGACATCGCCACGACCACGCCCGGCCCGGCGTCGGTGTCGAACACCAGGCGCACCGGGTCCTCCTTCCCGCCGATGCCCAGCGGGTGCACCTCGAGGGAGGGCCGGGCCGTGGTGAGGGTCGGGCAGATCTCCAGCATGTGGGCGCCGAGGATCTTCTCCTCGCCGGGGACCAGGTGGTAGGTGTAGTCCTCCATCAGGGAGGCGCCCCCGGGCAGCCCGGCGCCCATCACCTTCGCGGCCCGCACCAGCAGCGCCGTCTTCCAGTCGCCCTCCGCGCCGAAGCCGTAGCCGCGGGCCATGAGCCGCTGCACGGCCAGGCCCGGCAGCTGGCGCAGCCCGCCGAGGTCCTCGAAGTTGGTGGTGAAGGCGCCGAAGCCGCCCTCCTCGAGGAACTGGAACAGCCCGAGCTCCTGCCGGGCCCCGTAGCGCAGGGACTCGTGGCGCTCGCCGCCGCGGCGCAGCTCGGGGGCCACGTCGTAGAGCTCCTCGTACTCGGCGACGAGCTCGTCCACGCGGTCCTCGGCCTGGGCGTCCACCACGGCCACGAGGTCGTTGACCCCCCAGGTGTTCACGGAGACCCCGAACCGCAGCTCGGCCTCCGTCTTGTCGCCCTCGGTGACGGCGACGTTGCGCATGTTGTCCCCGAAGCGGGCGATCCGCAGTCCCTGGACCGCGGCCCGGCCGGCGCAGGCCCGCTGCCAGGCGGCGATCTGACCGGTGACCTCGGAGTTCGAGGCGTGGCCGACCACGGTCTTGCGCGGGACGTCGAGCCGGGTCTGGATGTAGCCGAACTCCCGGTCCCCGTGCGCGGCCTGGTTGAGGTTCATGAAGTCGAAGTCGATCTCGCCCCAGGGCAGCTCGACGTTGATCTGGGTGTGCAGGTGCAGCAGCGGCTTGCGCAGCGTGTCCAGGCCGGTGATCCACATCTTGGCGGGGCTGAAGGTGTGCATCCACGCGATCACGCCGATCACGTTGTCCTCGGCGTTGGCCTCCAGCGCGGTGCGGCGGATCGAGGCGGCGTCCTTGAGGGTGGGCCGCCACACCACGCGCACCGGCAGTCCGGCGTCGTCGAGCATCCCGACGATCGCGCGGGACTGCTCGGCCACCTGGCGGAGCGTCTCCTCGCCGTAGAGGTCCTGGCTGCCGGTGAGGAACCAGACCTCGTAGGGCTCAAGAGTGGTGCTGAGAGGGCTCAAGGGAGTGCGCTCCTGGGGTCGAGGGGGTGGTGGCGGGCTGCTGGCCGTAGACGTTCTGGTACCGGTCGAAGAGGGAGTCCACGTGGCCGGGGTCGATGGGCAGCGGCTCGCCCAGCTGGCG
Source organism: Kocuria sp. CNJ-770 (assembly GCF_001942375.1). Taxonomy (NCBI): domain Bacteria; kingdom Bacillati; phylum Actinomycetota; class Actinomycetes; order Micrococcales; family Micrococcaceae; genus Kocuria; species Kocuria sp. CNJ-770. Next base: position 193,014 of record NZ_MKJW01000078.1, on the reverse strand, counting down.
GGACAGGTGCACGGTGCGCGCGACGTCCTCGAGCATGGCGGCGGCCTTGACGGCGTCGCGGGCGTCCTTGCCGATCGTGAAGGGACCGTGGTTGCGCATCAGCACCGCGCGGGAGCGGTGCCCGGAGAGGGTCTCCACGATGCCGCGCCCGATCGAGTCGTCGCCGATGATCGCGAAGGGCCCCACGGGGATCTCCCCGCCGAACTCGTCCGCCATGGCCGTGAGGACGCAGGGGACGGGCTCGCCGCGGGCGGCCCACGCCGTGGCGTAGGGCGAGTGGGTGTGCACCACTCCCCCGACCTCGGGCATGTGCCGGTACACGTAGGCGTGGGCGGCGGTGTCGCTGGAGGGCGAGCGCTCCGCGCCCGGGGTGCCGGGCACGGGCCGGCCGTCGAGGTCGCAGAGGATCTGGTTCTCGGGGCCGAGCTCGTCGTAGCTCACGCCGCTGGGCTTGATGACGAAAAGGTCGGTGCCGGGGACCCGCCCGGACACGTTGCCGGCGGTCCACACCACCAGGCCGTAGCGCACCAGCTCGGCGTGCAGGTCGGCGACCTCCTGCCGGGTGCGGGCCACGCGCTCCTCGAGCTCGGGCGTCAGGGTGTTCATGCGGAGACCTCCTGGGTGGATCGGGCCTGGCGGCGCAGCGCCTTGAGCCGGCGCATGACGTCGTTGCCGCCGCGGCCGAAGTGGTCGTGCAGCGCGGTGTACTCGGCGTACAGCGCGGAGTAGGCCTCGGTGCGGGCCGGGTCCGGGGTGTACGCGCCGTGCTCCAGCCGGCCCATCGCCCCGGCGGCGGTCCGGACGTCGGGATAAGCCCCGGCGGCCACGGCCGCGTGGATCGCGGAGCCGAGGGCGGGGCCCTGGTCGCTGCCGATGACGGAGATCGGCATGCCCAGCACGTCCGCGTAGATCTGCATCAGGAACGCGTTCTTGATCAGGCCGCCGGCCGCCACGAACTCGGTGACGGGGATCCCCGAGGCCGCGAACGTCTCGACGATGGTGCGGGTGCCGAACGCGGTGGCCTCCAGCAGCGCCCGGTAGACCTCGTGGGGGCGGGTGGCGAGGGTGAGCCCCACGAGCAGCCCGGAGAGCTCGTGGTCCACGAGCACCGAGCGGTTGCCGGACTGCCAGTCCAGGGCCACGAGCCCGTGGGCGCCCACCGGCTCCCGGCTCGCCTGCTCGGTGAGCAGCTCGTGCACGCTCAGCCCACGGGCAGCGGCCTCCTCGCGGAGGGTGCCGGGCACGAAGTGGGCGGTGAACCAGCCGAAGATGTCCCCCACCCCGGACTGGCCGGCCTCGTAGCCGTAGAGCCCGTCGATGATCCCGCCGTCCACCACGCCGCACATGCCGGGGACCTCCCGCAGGGTGGCCGAGCTCATGACGTGGCAGGTGGAGGTGCCCATGATCGCGACCATCTGCCCCGGGTCGGTGGCCCGGGCGGCCGGGGCGCAGACGTGGGCGTCGACGTTGCCGACGGCCACCGCGATGCCGGCCGGCAGGCCAGTCCACGCGGCCGCCTCGGCGCTGAGCGTGCCGGCCGCGGCGCCGAGGGCGCCGACGGGGTGGTCGACCTTCTCCTCGGCGAAGCCGGCGAAGTCCGGGTTCAGCGCGGCCAGGAACTCCCGGCCCGGGTACTGCCCGTCCTGCAGGATGCCCTTGTAGCCGGCCGAGCAGGCGTTGCGCACGTAGTTGCCGGTCAGCTGCCACACGATCCAGTCCGCGGCCTCCACCCAGTGGTCCATCCGCTGGTAGAGCTCCGGGTCCTCCTCGAGCAGCTGCAGGCCCTTGGCGAACTCCCACTCGCTGGAGATCAGCCCGCCGTAGCGGGGCAGCCAGCGCTCCCCCCGCCGGGCGGCGAGCTCGTTGATGCGGTCGGCCTGGGGCTGGGCGGCGTGGTGGCGCCACAGCTTCACGTAGGCGTGCGGGCGGTCCGCCAGTCCGGGCAGCTCGTTGAGGGGCGTGCCGTCGGCCACCACGGGGACCATGGTGCACGCGGTGAAGTCGGTGCCGATGCCCACCACGGCGGCGGGGTCCACGCCGGCGGCGCGCACCGCCGCGGGCACCGCCTGCCGCAGCACCTCGACGTAGTCGGCGGGCACCTGCAGGGCCCACTCGGGCGGGAGGGGCGCCCCCGTGGCGGCCAGGACGGTGTCCATCACGCCGTGCCGGTACTCGTGCACGGCGGACCCCAGCTCGGCGCCGTCGTGCACCCGCACGACCACGGCCCGCCCGGAGAGGGTGCCGTAGTCGACGCCGACGACGTACGTGGGGGTGGTGCTGCTCTGGCTCACGGTGGACCTCGTTGTCGCTCGAGCCGTTCCGCCCGGACCCGGCGGTCGGTTGCCGCCGGAGCCGAATGTGAACGGTCACATCTGCATGTCCGGGACAACGTACACCGCCATGGAGTGAGGTGCACCACAGTGTCACATAACGGTTTGGTAACGGACGGATCGGGGGGGGTCAGGCGGGCGGCGGCGCCGTGGAGCGGCGCCGCACGAGCTCGGGCACCACGTCCCCGGCCTGGACAGGGCCGTCGCCGCGCAGCTCCGCCAGGAGCACCGCCACGCAGCGCCGGCCGAGCTCGGGGAAGTCCTGCCGGACGGTCGTCAGCGGCGGCAGAAAGTGCGCCGACTCGGGGACGTCGTCGAAGCCGACCACGCTGATGTCCTCCGGCACGCGCAGCCCGGTCTCCGCAAAGGCGTGCACCAGGCCGAGCGCGATGTGGTCGTTGCCCGAGACCACGCCGGTGAAGTCCCGTCGCTCGCGCAGCACCAGGCCCACGCGGTAGCCGGACTCCGCCGTCCACTCCCCCGCGGTGGCGAGCGCGGGCTCGAGCCCCCAGGCGGCCATCTCCTCGCGGTAGCCCTGGCGCCGGGCGTCGGTCTCGACCCAGCCCTCCGGGCCGGGCACGTGCAGCACCCGCCGGTGGCCCAGCTCGAGCAGGTGCCGGGTGGCCCGCCGGGCGCCGGCCAGCTGGTCCACCGACATCCGGTGGTCCGTGCCGTGCAGGGAGTGCACCGTGACGAAGGGGATCCGGATGGAGAGCTGCTCGATCACCTCCAGGGTGGCCGACTGCGGGGCCAGCAGCACCAGCCCCTCGACCGCGTGGCCCATCAGCCGGTCGAGCGCCGCCTCGATGGAGGCCCGGTCCGCGTGGTCGATGTGCGCGGTGTCCACCACGTAGCCGGCCTCGGTGGCCGCGGTCTGGACCGCCTGCAGGCTCGCCGTGGGCCCGTACTCGGCGCCCGAGGAGACCAGGGCCCCGATGATCCGGGACTCGCTGGTGACCAGGGCCCGCGCGGCCCGGTTGGGCCGGAAGCGCAGCTCCTCCATGGCCTCCAGCACCCGCCGGCGCGTGGAGTCCCGCAGGTTCGGGTGACCGTTGAGCACCCGGGAGACCGTCTGGTGGGAGACCCCGGCCGCCCGTGCCACGTCCCGGATGTTCGGGGCGCGCTGAGGGCGCGCGGCGCGTGCGCCGTCCTCGTCGATCATGGCCGAAACGGTACTCCACGGGTTCGGCCGGGCACATCCGGGACGCCCCCGGCCCCCGGCGGCGGGGCCGGCGCGGCGGGGATGCTTGCGCGCGGAGGCCGCCGCACCGCATGGTTGACCCCGGTGCCACCCGATCGGCGGGGCGCCGTCCCCCGCGGAGGCGGAGGACTCCCACCGAACGCGGAACGGACGACACGACGCATGGAACACCGCACACTGGGCCGAACCGGACGCACCGTCTCCACCGTGGGCCTGGGCACCTGGCAGCTGGGCGCCGACTGGGGCGAGGTCGAGCCGGCCGAGGCCACCGCGGTCCTGGAGGCGGCCGTGGAGTCCGGGGTCGACTTCTTCGACACCGCCGACGTCTACGGCGACGGGCGCAGCGAGCAGACGATCGGGGCGTTCCTGCAGGAGCACCCGGAGCTCGACATCACCGTGGCCACGAAGATGGGCCGGCGCGTGGACCAGGTCCCCGAGAACTACGTCCTGGCCCACTTCCGGCAGTGGGTGGACCGCTCCCGCCGGAACCTGGGCACCGACACCCTCGACCTGGTCCAGCTGCACTGCCCGCCCACCCCGGTCTACAGCGACCAGGAGGTCTACGACGCGCTGGACACCCTCGTGGAGGAGGGGTCGATCCGCCACTACGGCGTCAGCGTGGAGCGCACCGACGAGGCCCTGGCCGCGATCGCGCGCGGGAACACCGCCACGGTGCAGATCATCCTCAACGCCTTCCGGCTCAAGCCACTGGACGCCGTGCTGCCGGCGGCGCGGGAGGCCGGCGTCGGGATCATCGCCCGGGTGCCCCTGGCCTCGGGCCTGCTCTCCGGGAAGTACACGAAGGACACCCGGTTCGCGGAGGACGACCACCGCAACTACAACCGCACCGGCAGCGCCTTCGACGTCGGCGAGACGTTCTCCGGGGTCGACTTCGAGCGCGGCCTCGAGGCGGTCCGGGAGTTCTCCGAGCTGCTGCCGGAGGGCGCCCCCACCGCCCAGGCCGCCCTCGCCTGGGTGATCGCCCAGGAGGGCGTCAGCACGGTGATCCCGGGGGCGCGCAGCGTGGAGCAGGCCCGCGCCAACGCCTCGGCCGCGGACACCGGGTCCCTGGGCCGTGACCTCGACGAGGGGGTCCGCCGGATCTACGACGCCTACTTCCGCGAGAGCGTCCACCCCCGCTGGTGAGCGGGCCCGTCGTCGTGGTGCCCGGCCCCGGGGACGGGCACCACGACGACGCGGCGGGACCGGCTGCGGCCCCGGGATAGCGTGGGCGGATGGGCTGGCACATCGGCACCTCCTCGACGGCGGGTGAGGACGCCGGCGGCGCCGGGGAACGACGGATCGCCGTCCTCCCCTCGGTTCCCGGCCCCGCACGGAGGTCCCGGCGCTATCCCACCGCCTGCGGCTCGGCCGCGAGCTCGGACCGGAGGGCCGCCACGAAGGCGTCGACGTCCCCGGCCGTGGTGTCGAAGCTGCACACCCAGCGCACCTCGCCCGTCGCGGCGTCCCAGTCGTAGAACCGGAAGCGCCGCCGGAGGCGGTCGGCGACGCCGCCGGGCAGGACGGCGAAGACGGCGTTCACCTGGGTCGGCTGGGTGAAGGCGACACCGCGCATCGACCCGTCGGCGATGCCCGCCTCGATGCCGTCGCGCAGGCGCCGGGCCATCGCGTTCGCATGGCCGGCGGTGCGCAGGTACAGGTCCCCGTCCAGGAGCGCCAGCAGCTGGGCCGAGACGAACCGCATCTTCGACGCGAGCTGCATCTGGTGCTTGCGCAGATGGACCAGCCCCTGGGACGCGGCCCGGTTCAGGACCACCACCGCCTCGGCGCCCAGCGCCCCGTTCTTGGTGCCGCCGAGGCTGAGCACGTCGACGCCGGCGTCGGTGGTGAAGGCGCGCAGGGGCAGGCCGAGGGCGGCCGCCGCGTTCGAGAGCCGCGCCCCGTCCAGGTGGACGGACATGCCGTGCGCGTGCGCGTGGTCCGTGACGGCGCGGATCTCGTCCGGCGTGTACAGGGTGCCGAGCTCGGTGGACTGGGTGAGGTGGACCACGAGCGGCTGGGCGCGGTGCTCGTCCCCCCAGCCCCAGGCCTCCGCGGCGATCCGTTCGGGCGTGAGCTTGCCGTCGGCCGCGGGGACGGGCAGCAGCTTGATGCCGGCGGACTTCTCGGGGGCGCCGCCCTCGTCGACGTGGATGTGCGCCGTGTCCACGCAGATCACGGCGCCCCAGCGCGGGAGCATCGACTGGAGGCCGACGACGTTGGCGCCCGTGCCGTTGAACACCGGCCACACCGACGCGCCCTCGCCGAAGTGCCGCACGATCACGTCCTGCAGGCGTGCCGTGTACTCGTCCCCGCCGTAGGCGGCCTGGTGGCCGCCATTGGCCTCGGCCAGGGCGTCGAGCACCTCCGGGTGGACCCCGGAGTAGTTGTCGGAGGCGAATCCCCGCAGCTCCGTGTCGTGCAGCCTCGTCATGGGGTGCGTCGTCCTTCCTGGTCGAGTTCGATCGTGGAGTCGTTCAGTGCCGCGGCCTCGGCGCCCCACAGCCCGGCACAGGCCGTGGCGAGGCGCTCCTCCAGGCCGGCCAGGGCCCGCACCCGGAAGATCACGGCCGCGGCCCGCAGCGGGGTGCCGGCCTCGCGGGCGGACCTCGCGTACCCCTGGGCCACCGCCCGGGTCCACGCCTCGCCGGCGGCCTTGACCGCGGCGTAGTTGGCGCCGCCCGCCAGCGGACGGGCGACCGCGGTCGAGGACACGATCACCAGCCGGCCCGCCGGTGAGGCCCGCAGGTCCTCGTCGAAGGCGCGGCTCAGGTGCCGCAGCGCGGAGAACGAGGCTCGAGCGCCCGGTAGTCGTCCTCCGTCTGCCCGGCGAGCCCGCCGCCGCCGCGCCAGCCGCCGACGAGGTGCAGGAGCCCGTCGATCGGCACACGGTCGTGGCGCAGCCGGCGGGCGAGCGCGAGCACCGCGTACTCGTCCGCGAGGTCCAGCGCGTCCACGCGGGCCCCCAGGGCTGCGAGCGGCGCGAGCTTCTCGGCGCTGCGGCCCGTGGCGACGACGCGGGCCCCGGCGGCGGTCAGGACGCGGGTCGCCGCCAGCCCGGAGGCGCTGGTCGCGCCGGCGATCAGCACGGTGCGGCCGCTCAGGTCTGTCAGGTCGGTCATCGCTCAGCCGTCCGAGGCGCGGATGCCGGTCGTCGAGGCGATGACGGCTCGCATCCTCTTCTCGAGCGCCTCGAAGAACATCGAGAGGGGGAACTCGTCGTCCAGCACCAGGTCCGTGTACCCCTTCGGCGGTCCGGCGAGGACCTCGCGCGGGAGCCCCTGCGCCCACGCCGAGGCGGGGTGCGGGGTGACCACGGAGGCGACGAGCTCGTAGGCCTTCAGCCAGTGCACCGTCTTCGGCCGGTCGATCGACTCCCAGTACAGCCGGTCGATGGCGTCGCCGAGCCCGACCACCGCGTCGGCGACCCGGTCCCAGTCGATGCTGAGCTCGACGTCGCGCCACTGCAGCACGTGCCGGCGGTGGAGCCAGGCGAACAGCAGCTGCCCGCCCAGCCCGTCGTAGTTGCGGACCCGCGACCCGGTGACGGCGAAGCGGAAGATCCTGTCGAAGATCACCGCGTACTGCACGAGCCCGGCGTGCCGGCGGGTCTGCTCCTCGAGCCCGGTGAGCTCCTCGCCGGCCGCCGCGCGCGCCGTGAGCGCGCGCTCGATGGTGAGCGACTCGCGGAACGCCGTGAGGTCGCAGCGCAGCTCCTCCAGGGAGTACAGGAAGAACGGCATCCGCTGCTTGATCATGAAGGGGTCGAACGGCAGGTCGCCGCGCATGTGCGTGCGGTCGTGGATCATGTCCCACATCACGAAGGTCTTCTCGGCCAGGTCCTGGTCGGCGAGCAGCGCCGCGGCCTCGTCGGGCAGGTCCAGCTGGGTGATGCCGGCGGCCGCGGTGACCACACGGCGGTAGCGCGCCGCCTCGCGGTCCTGGAAGATGGCGCCCCAGGTGAACCGCGGGGTCTCCCGCACGGCGACCGTCTCGGGGAACAGCACCGCCGAGTTCGTGTCGTAGCCCGGGGTGAAGTCGATCAGCCGCAGGGACACGAACAGCTCGTTGTCGTAGTCCCCGGCCTCGAGCGCGGCGATGAACTCGGGCCAGATCACCTCGACGATCAGGGCCTCGACGTACCGGTGCGCCGACCCGTTCTGGGTGCACATCGGGAACACGACGAGGTGCCGGAGGCCGTCGACCCGGTGCCGCTGCGGCTGGAACTCGACCAGGGAGTCCAGGAAGTCCGGCGCCCCGAACCCCCCGTCCGCCCAGCGGGCGAAGTCGGCCGGCAGGGCCGTCAGGTACGCCGCGTCGTGCGGGAACAGCGGAGCCAGGTCCGCGACCGACGCCACGATCCGCCCGACGAGCTCGCGCGCCGCCGGGTGGTCGGAGGCCTCCGGAATCGATCCGTCCGCGATCTGCAGCGCCTGCAGGTCCGTGGCCGCCGCTCTGAGCCGCAGCCACGCGGGGTTCGACTCCACGGAGCAGGCGTCCTCCACGACCTCGGGCTCTCCGATGACGGCCGACACGGTCTGCAGTGACGTGGACATGAAAACCCTCCCATCCGGGAAATCGACGGAAATTCTACGGTGACACCGCTCACATGCAGGAAGATTCACACGCACCGGGGGGACTGTCAACCCTCGCGCCCCGAGCAGCTGATACCGTTCGGCCCATGGACGACCCTGTCGACGTACGCCTGGCCACCGAGGTGTCCCACGACCCGCGCGCCACCCTCGCCCAGCTGTCCGAACGGGTCGGCCTCTCCGCCTCGGCCGTGCAGGCTCGCCTGCGCAAGCTCGAGAGCAGCGGTGTGATCGTCGGCTATCAGGCGATCCTCGACCCCGAGGCCGTCGGCAGGCCGCTGTCGGCGTTCATCGAGATCACCCCGCTCGATCCCCGGCAGCCCGACAACGCCCCCGAGCTGCTCCAGCCGCTCACGGCGATCGAGGCCTGCCACTCGGTGGCCGGGGACGCCGCCTACATGCTGTTCGTCCGGGTGGGCTCGCCCAGGGAGCTCGAGGCGCTCGTCAACGAGGTCCGCCACACGGCCTCCGTCAACACCCGCACCACAGTGGTGCTGCAGACCTTCTACGAGCACCGACCGATGCTCCCCGCCGCCGGGGCCTGAGGCCGGCACCGACACCGGCCCCCGCGAGGAGCCCGGACCGACCGGAGGCGCCGCCCGGAACCCGCCCGGACGGCGCCTCGCCCCGCCTCCGCGGCGGGGAGCCCGCACAGATCAGGAGCTCAGGAGATCTGCAGCCCGCCGTTGATGTCGTAGGTCGCCGCGGTGATGTACCCGGCGTCCTCGCCGACGAGGAAGGCGAGCAGTGCGGCCATGTCCCGCACGGTGCCCACGCGGCCCACGAGGATGTCCTCGGCCATGCCCGCCTTCCGCTCCTCGCTCAGCGTGCCGCCCATGATGTCGGTGTCCACGGGGCCGGGGGCGATGCAGTTCACCGTGATCCCGTGCTCGCCCATCTCGCGCGCCACCGCCCGGGTGAAGCCGATGATCGCGGCCTTGGAGGCGCTGTAGGCGGACTTGGAGTAGGTGCCGCCCCCGCGCTGGGCGGAGATCGAGGAAATGCTGACCACGCGGCCCAGCTTCCGCTCGATCATCCCGGCCAGGATCCGCTGGGTCACCAGGAACGTGCCGGTCATGTTGATCGCGAAGACCCGGTCCCAGGTCTCGCGGGTCTCGTCCATGAAGTCGGTGGGCGAGCTGATCCCGGCGCAGTTCACGAGGGCCACGATCGCGGGCAGCTCGGCCTCCACCCGGGCCACGGCCTCGTGCACGGAGGTCTCGTCCGACACGTCGGTGCGCAGCCCGAGCGCCGGCACGCCGTGCCGGTCGGCGATGTCCCGGGCTGCCTCGGCGGCCGCGTCGCCGTCGATGTCCAGGATGGCCACGCTCCAGCCCTGGCTCGCGAGCAGGTCCGCGGTGGCGCGGCCGATGCCCCGCTCGGAGGCGGCGCCGGTGAGCACGGCGGTGCGCTGGGCGGGGAAGGCAGGGGTCTCGGTCATGTCAGTCATCTCCTGTGCTGTGGTGGTCGAGCGGGTCCGGGGTCGGGTGGTCGCGTGCGGGGGCGGCCGGGCGGCCGATGTAGTGCTCGTAGTCCTCGTAGGTCTGGTCCAGGTGCTCCTCCATCGCCGTGCGGGCGGCCGCGGGTTCGCGGGAGGCGATGGCCGCCAGGACCAGCCGGTGGTGCCGGATGGCGTGGCGCTGGACCTCCGGGAAGGCCGAGGTGGCCCGCCGCTCGGTGTAGAGCAGCTGGGAGAGCTGGCCCAGCAGCACGGGCACGAACGGGTTGCCGGAGGCGCGCAGCACGGCGTCGTGGAAGGCCATGTCCGCGGCGGTCACGGCCTCGAGGTCCTGCGCGGCGTGGGCCCGCTCCAGCTCCTGGACGGCGGACTCCATGGCGGCGAGGTCCGCGTCGGTCACGTGCTGGGCGGCCAGCTCCGCCGATCCGGTCTCCACCATGCGCCGGACCTCCAGCAGCCGCAGGGCCACCTGGTTCGAGGCCACGCCGCGGGAGGCCGCCTTCAGGATGGCCTCCAGGCCGGTCCACGCGTCCGGCGGGTTGACGAAGGTCCCGAGCCCGCGACGGACCTGGACGATGTTCTGCGCCTGCAGGGCCTTGAGCGCCTCCCGGACGGTGAGCCGGCTGACCTCCTGCTCCCTCGCGATCTGCGCCTCCGGCGGCAGGGCCTCGTGCGGGGCGATCTCGCCGCGCAGGATGCGCTCGAGCAGCTCCTCCGCGACCGACTCGACCAGCGACTTCCTAGCCATCGGCACGCCACCCCGGCCTGCGAGGGACGGTCCGGCGGCCGGTGGTGCCGTCGCCGAGGACGAACGTTGGAGAAGTCACAGCAGCCCTGCCCCCTTGTCAGATGTCTTATCTGTGATTAGCCTCACATGAACCGTTCCGCCCGTCAATTCCCCGGCACCGGGCACCGCCGCCCGGGCGCCGCGCGTCCTCCACCGTCCGCAAGGAGCTGCATCACCGTGGATCTCCAACTCCTCCTGGCCCTGGTCCTGGGCATCGCCACCATCATCGTCCTGGTGCTGCGCACCCGCCTGGACGCCTTCGTGGCCCTCCTCATCGCCGCGCTCGTCACGGGTCTGGTCGCGGGCCAGCCCGTGCTCGAGATCGTCGACGCCATCACCACCGGATTCGGCAACACCCTGGCCTCCATCGGGATCGTGATCGGCCTCGGGGTGGGCATCGGCAAGATCCTCGAGGTCTCGGGGGCCGCCAACGCCCTGGCGCTGGCCTTCCTGCGCGTCTTCGGCCACGGCCGCGAGCCCTGGGCGATGGGCAGCGTGGGCGCGCTGGTCTCCATCCCGGTGTTCTGCGACTCCGGCTACGTGATCATGAACCCGCTGGCCCGCTCGATCGCCCGGGTGAAGCGCGCCGGCTACGTGACGCTCGCCCTGGCCCTGGGCTGCGGCATGACCCTGACCCACCACCTCGTGCCGCCGACCCCGGGCCCGCTGGCCGTGGCCGGCATCCTCGGGGCGGACCTCGGCACGCTCATCCTGGGCGGCCTGGTCTTCACCGTGCTCCTACTGCCCGTGGTGGTCCTCTACGCGCGCTGGATCGGCCCCCAGCTCGAGCCCCGGGTCGAGGAGCACGTGCGCGAGGCCGTCTACGGCACGGTGGCCACCGCCGGCGTGGGCGGGTCCGCCGCCGCCGGGACGGGCTCCTCGGGCGCCGGCACCTCGGACGCCGGGCTCCGGGACGGGCTGGACGAGGAGGCCCGGCAGCCGGTCACCGCCGATCCCGCCGTCGACCTCGGCGAGCCGCCGGCCGGGGCGAAGCCGCACCGGGTGGGCGCGTTCGTGGCGTCCCTGCCGCTGCTCATCCCCCTGGCCCTGATCATCCTCAACACCGTCACGGGAGCCATCGACCAGAACGCCCAGGGCGTCATCGGCGGCGACGAGTACGAGCCCTCCGCCTGGGCCGTCCCGTTCGCGTTCATCGGCAACCCCGTCGTGGCGCTGATCATCGGCATGGTGCTGGCCCTCTACGTCCTGCTGCCCCGGTGGACGCCGCGCAACAAGGCGCACGGCTGGTTCGCCGAGGCCGCGGCCTCGGCCGGGCTCATCCTGCTCATCACGGGTGCCGGCGGCGCACTGGGCCAGGTGCTGCGCAGCTCCGGGGTGGGCGACGCCCTCGCCGAGGCCATCGCCGCGACCCCGCTGCCGGCCTTCCTGGTGCCGTTCCTGATCGCCACGCTGGTGCGCATCGCCCAGGGGTCCGGGACGGTCGCCATGATCACCGCGGCCTCCGTGTCGGCGCCGCTGGTCGGCACCCTGGGCATCGACCCCGTCGTCGCCGCCCTGGCGTGCACCGCCGGGTCCATGGTCTTCAGCTACTTCAACGACTCCTATTTCTGGGTGGTCACCCGCTTCACAGGTCTGCAGGGCACGGACGCCCTGCGCGGCTGGTCCGGCATCACCACCGCGGTGTGGGCCGGGTCCATCCCGCTGCTGTTCGTGGCGAACCTGATCCTCAGCTGATCCGCACGGACCCCGCAGGGGCGGCGCGCCGGGAGCGCGCCGCCCCGTACGCTGTCCGGAGATCCCCGCCTCCCGTTCCGAAAGGACGCACCGTGCTCACCGACGCTTCACCGGCCACCGCCCGGCGGGCCCGCCGGGGCCTCGGCTTCCTCGGCGTGCTGCTGATCGGGGTGAACCTGCGGGTGGGCTTCGTGACCGTGGGCCCGCTGCTCGAGGAGATCAGCCGCGACCTGGGCATCTCCGCCGGGCAGGCCGGGCTCCTGACCGGCCTGCCGCTGGCCATGTTCGCGCTGTTCTCCCCGGTGGCGCCCGCGGTGGCGGCCCGGACGGGCCTGGACCGGGCGCTGTGGCTGTCCCTGCTGCTGCTCACGGCCGGGATCGTCGGCCGTTCCGCGCCGGTGCCCGGGGCCGTGTGGCTCGGCACCGCCCTGGTGGGCATCGGCATCGCGTTCCTCAACGTGCTGCTGCCCTCGCTGGTGAAGCGGGAGTTCCCGCAGCGGGTGAGCCAGGTGACCGGGCTCTACACCTCGATCCAGGGCGCGGTCGCGGCGGCCGGCTCCGCCCTGGTGGTGCCCATCGCCCACGCCGGGACGGGCGGGTGGCGCCTGGCCCTGGCGGTGTGGGCGGTGCTCGCCGCGCTCGCGCTGCTGCTCCTGCTCCCGTGGCTGCGGCAGCGGCCCGCCGCCGCCGGCCCGCACGGGACGGCAGCGGACCGCTTCCGCTCGCCCTGGCGCTCTGCCCTGGGCTGGCAGGTCACCCTGTTCATGGGCCTGCAGTCGGTGGCATTCTACGTCTACATGGCGTGGCTGCCCAGCATCGAGCGCAGCCACGGCGTCTCGGCGACCACCGCCGGCACGCACATGGCCCTGTTCCTGCTGGTCGGCATGGCGGCCAGCCTCAGCTCCGGGGCGCTGATGCACCGGTTCGGCGACCAGCGGGCCGTGGCGTTCGGCGGGGCCCTGCTGGCGCTGGTCTCCTACGCGGGCCTGGCCGCCGCCCCGGGCCTGGTGCTGCTGTGGGTGGTGCTCGGGGCCGCCGGCTGCGGCAGCCTCATCGTCGTGGCCCTGTCCCTGTTCAGCCTGCGCTCGAGCGGCCATCAGCAGGCCGCGGCGCTGTCCGGGATGGCCCAGTCCGTGGGCTACGGGCTGGCCGCGGTCGGACCCGCCGTCTTCGGCGCCCTGTACGACGCCGGTGGGCGCTGGGAGCCGCCGCTGCTGATCATGGCGGGCCTGATGGTGGTGCTGTGCGGCGTCGCGCTGCTCGTGGGCCGGGACCGCGTCATCGCTCCGCCGGCCTGAGGCGCGGCCGGACAGCGCAGCGCCGCCCGGCCGAGCGGCGGGGCGGCGCTGCGGTCAGGAGCCGGTGCGGCGGATCAGGCCATGTGCGGCCGGGCGAACCACTGCTTGATCGGGGCCTTGAACGCGGTCACGAGCCACAGGACGTTGACCACGACGAAGGCAATCGCAAGGATCAGCGAGACGATGCCGAGGCCTGCGATCGCCATACCGCCGACGAGCAGACCGAGGACAGTCGAGACGACGCTGATGATGCCCAGGACGATGCCCAGAATGCGGGCCCAGTTCTTGCCCTTCTTCAGGAACACGTAGATCAGGGCGTACAGGGCCATCGCGACGACGATCAGCACGATGGAGGTGATGGTCGCGGTGCCCTGGAGCGAGGCGATCTGGTCCGCGGATAGGCCTGACTCCTCGAGCACAGCTGTTTGGTCCCCGGAGAAGCTCGTGAACAGCGAGACGAGCTGGCTGAGCAGGTAGAGCCCCGCCGAGGCGAGGGTCAGGGTCAGCAGCCGGCCGAGCTCGGGCGGGGCCGCGGCGGGCCGGCCGCCGCCGTACTGGTCGCCGCCGGACGCGTTGTAGCTGGGCGGGCCGGAGGGCTGGCCGGGCCGGTCGGGATACGGATTGCTCACAGGGGTCTCCTTCGGTGGTACGGACAGAGCACGCCCTCCCATCCTCCCCGGGAATTCGCGACTGCACCTCCGCCGCGCGGCCGAGGCGTGCCCCCTTTTCTGCGCCGGGCCTCCCCCGGGAGAGGCAGCGCCGCTCAGGCGAGGAGCCGCGCGTAGACCACGTAGTTGTCGTCGAACAGCCCGGTGGCCGGGTCGTAGCCGTCGCAGGTGATCAGCCGCAGTTCCGCCCCCACGGTGTCGCCGTAGACCTCATGGGTGGGAAACGCATTCTTGGCGTACTGCTCCCCGCGCTCGACGGCGAAGACCGCCGTGCTGCCGTCCTCCCGCAGCACCTCGATCCGGTCCCCGGGCACCAGCCCGCGCAGACCGGCGAACACCCCGGGCCCGCCGTCGGTGGCGTTGACGTGGCCCAGCAGCACCGCGGGCCCGCGCTCGCCCGGGGTGGGCGAGCCGGTGTACCAGGACGCGGGTGCGCCGGGATGGGTGGGCGGCACCTCGAGCGAGCCGTCGGCGCGCAGGCCGAGGTGCAGCAGCTCGGAGAAACCGCCCGCCGACGGGATCCGGACCGACACGGGCGCGGAGGCCGCCAGGGCCACCGGACCCGGAGCCGGGACGGGAGCGGCCTCGGCACCGGGCGCCGGCGGTGCCGAGGGTGCGGCGACCGAACTCGGCGACGACCTCACCGGGGGTCCGGCCGGCTCGTCCGCCGGAGCGGCCGGCGAGGAGCGCGGGGAGGAGGTCGCGGACGCCGTCGGCGACGGCGCCGTGGGCTGCGCGGGCGCCTCGGCCGCGCAGCCGCTCAGCAGCAGCAGGAGGAGTGCGGCCGCCGCAGGGGCCAGGCGGCCCCTGCGGCGGCCGGTGGTCGGATCCGTCACGGGGATCGGCTCCCGGTGCGCCGGACGGGCTCGGGCTACGCCCGGGCGGTGCTGCGCCGGCGCACCGCCACCGCGGCTCCGGCGGCCAGTGCGAGGCCGCCGCCGAGGACGAGTCCGCCCGTCCCGGAGCCGTCCTGCACGGCCGCGCCGGTGTCGGCACCGCCCACGGGCACCCCGTCCATCTGGGTGTACGGGTCGATGCCGGGCACCTCGCCGGGCTGGGCGTCGGGGCCGGGACCCGCACCGGGGATCCAGTCGATGATGGTGTGGGTGTACCCGCCCTGGTCGTTCTCCACCGGGATGCGCGTGGGGTCGTAGGTCCAGTCGGCGCTCTCGCACACGACCCCGTCGCCGTCCTCGTCGACGAGGCTCGCGCTGTAGCTGACCGAGCCGACGGGGATGTTGTAGACGCCGTACTGGTTGGCCGTGGCGCAGTCGGTGAAGACCATCGGATCACCCGGCGCGGCCGTCGCCGGTGCCGCCGTCAGCGCCGAGAACCCGAGGGCCATCATCAGGGCCGCACCAGCTGTGTTCTTGTTCATGGAGTCCCCACAATCTCGCAGAGGAAGGGTTTGCAAAGGCATCGTAGGCAGGCGGGGAGTGCGGCGTCACGTGTCAAATCGTGATCCGTTCCCGGGCGCGCCGCGAGCACGCAGATGACGCCGCGGCATCCCCGATGTCCGGCCTGACCGGGCACTGTGTGACGCTCCCCGCGCGTGCATGACGCCCGACCCGCGCCGCCCGCCGCGGCGGCATCCCCCGGCCCGGGGACAGAGGTCCCGGGGCCGGACCCGCTCAGGCCCCGGTGTCGGGACGCTCGTACCCGCCGAGGGTCAGCCGGCTCGCGGCGGCCTCGTCCGCCACGATCGTGGTGCGGCGGTGGAACTGCAGCACCGACGCCGGGCACCGGGCCGCCACCGGCCCCTCCACCGCCGCGGCGACGGCCTGCGCCTTGCGCTCGCCCTGGGCGACCAGGAGCAGCTGCCGGGCCTCCAGGATCGTGCCCAGCCCCTGGGTGAGACAGTGCGTGGGCACGTCGTCGGGAGCGTCGAAGAACCGGGCGTTGTCGGCGCGGGTCTGCGCGGACAGCGCCAGGACCCGGGTGCGGGAGCTCAGCGCCGAGAGGGGTTCGTTGAAGCCGATGTGGCCGTTGGTGCCGATGCCGAGGATCTGCAGGTCGATGCCGCCGGCCGCGGCGATCGTCTGCTCGTAGTCCTGGGCCGCGCCCTCCAGGTCCGCGCGGACGCCGTCCGGCACGTGGATCCGCTCGGCCGGCAGGCCGAAGGGCTCCGCGACCTCCCGCCGCAGGTACGCGGCATAGCTGTGCGGGTCGTGGCCGGGCAGACCGACGTACTCGTCGAGGGCGAAGCACTCGAGGCGGGACAGGTCCAGTCCCTCCTCCCTGCGGCGGCGGGCCAGCTCCCGGTAGATGCCCACGGGCGAGGAGCCCGTGGCCACGCCGAGCACCAGGGCGGGCTGCGCGACGATCCGATCGGCCACGACGCCGGCCGCGTGCGCCGCGACGTCCGCGGGGGTGGGCAGGACGACCACGTCCACTCCGGGCCTCCTTCGCTCGGCGGGACCTCCATTGTCCCCCGGAGGCCGGGCCGTCCGCCGGACGCCCCGCGGGATCAGTCCACGAGCTGGGCGTAGACCACGTAGTTGTCGTCGAACTCGCCGGTGGCGGGGTCGTAGCCGTCGCACGTGATCAGCCGCAGCTCGGGGCCCTCGGTGTTGCCGTAGACGGACAGTGTGGGGAAGGCGTCCTTGGCGTACTGCTCCCCGCGCTCGACGGCGAAGACCGCCGTGCTGCCGTCCTCCCGCAGCACCTCGATCCGGTCCCCGGGCACCAGCCCGCGCAGACCGGCGAACACCCCGGGCCCGCCGTCGGTGGCGTTGACGTGCCCGAGCAGCACGGCAGGCCCCACCTCCCCCGGGGCGGGCGAGCCGGTGTACCAGGCGGCCGGCGCGCCCGGGTCACCCGGGGGGACGTCCAGGGAGCCGTTGTCGCGCAGGCCGAGGTGGAGCAGCTCCGAGTCGGTGCCGGCGGCCGGGATGCGGACCGAGACGGGCGCGGAGACGGCCGTGCCCGCCGGGTCGGCGGCGGGAGTCGGCGTGGCGGACTCCCGCGGCGTCGGGGCTGGGGTCTCCGGGGCCGTCGTGACCGACGGGATCGGTGCGGACGATCGGGCGGCGGACGCGCCGGCGGACGGCGCCTCCTCCGGCTGCGCGGGGCCGGTGCCGGCGCAGCCCGCCAGCAGGAGCACAGCGACCGCCGCGGAGGCCAGGTGGCCCCTGCGGCGGTCGCTGGACGAGCTCTTCACGGACGACAACCTATCCGATCGGCTCGACGTGCCGGGCGGTCTCAGACCCGGGCGGCGCGACGGCGCACCACCACGGCGGCACCGGCGGCCGCGGCCAGGGCCAGGCCGCCGCCGAGGGCGACACCGCCGGCCGGGGACTCGTCCTCGACGACGACACCGGTGTCGGCCGCGCCCGCGGGCACCTGGCCCATCTGGGAGTACTGGTCGGTGGCCCAGGACTCGGGCACCCAGTCGACGATGACCTCGGTCTGAACACCGTCGTCGGTGCCGTCGGCGTCGCAGCCGAAGCCGTCGCGGTCGCGGTCCAGGTGCAGGCCGTAGCGGGGGTCGGAGGCCGGGATGTTGACGGCGCCCACAGCGCGGGCCTCCGTGCAGTTGTCGAACACGCCGTCCGCGACAACCTGCTCTGCCACAGGCGGGACGGGCGTAACAGGAACGTTGGGTGCGCCGGGCGCGAGAAACCCGATGCCCGGACCGTTGGCCTCACATGCCCGACCGTCACCTTCGGAGTCGAGGTCAGGGCTGTACTCGGGCGTGCCCCGAAGGATGATGCCGTAACCGGCGTTCTTGGCCTCGGTGCAGTTCTGGAACACCGGCGCTGCCGTCGCCGGCGCCATGGACAGGCCGGTGAATCCGGCGGCGGCGAGCACGGCCGCTCCTGCTGCGATCTTCTTCATGGGGGTCCCCTTGGATCGTTCCGTTGTTTGCAGACGCATCGTATGAACGACAGGCCACCGTTGTGGGGACACGCCGCCGGCCGTGTCGCGCAACGGCCGAAAAGCCCGGGATTCCGGGCCTCACGCGGTCGCGCCGGCACGAACGCCGGGGTTTCCGACCGGTCGCCGACGCCACAGCGCCTGCCGGATATCCCCCAAGCAGGGGACACGACAACAAAGTCATCTGCCGGGGGACTCGGCCCACGCTCCCCGCATCGGTCCGCCCGGGCCGCGGCGTGGTCCCGGTGGCCGCCCGGGGCGGGCGTCGTTGGGCCTGCGGGCACGAACACGTGCCACAGGGGCTCCGCGCGCGGCGTCCCGGACCGTGCGCGCGATCCGGAGGCCCCCGCGCCCCGGTGGTCACCGTTCCAGGGTCCGCCTCGGCGGCACGCCGTAGACCGCCCGGTAGGCGCCGGCGAACCGCCCCGGGTGGGCGAAGCCCCAGCGCGCGGCGATCTCCCGCACGGTGTCCCCGCGCACGGGGTCGCCGGCGAGCAGGTCGGCGTGGGCGGCGGCCAGCCGGGTGGTGCGCAGATAGGCGGCCGGGGTGAGGCTGCGCGGGTGGTTGGCCCGGAAGGCGCGCACCAGGCTTCGGTGGTGGTGCCGGCGGCGCGGGCGGCGTCCTCGACGGTGACGGGCAGGGAGGCGTGGTCGTCGAAGAAGGCCACCGCGATGCGGTAGACCCGTGTCTGGGCCGCCATGGACAGGGTCCGCTCCTGGCGATCCCCCACCAGGGGGAAGCACTCCAGCATGGCCACGGCCAGGTGGCGGGTCAGCTGCGAGCGCACCAGGGGCTCGGCGAAGGCCGCGGAGTCCACCGTGTCACGGGCCATGCCGGCAAGGTCGGCCCAGTACCGTCCCAGCCGGTCGGTGACCGGCCGTGCGGAGGCGAAGGCCACGGGCGCCTCGGTGCCGTAGACGGTGTCGGCGACTCCCTGCAGCAGCGGACGGGTGAGGTTGATGGTGGTCGCCGCCAGGGCGTCCCCGACGACCAGAATGGGGTGACCGGGACGGAACAGCACCGGGGAGCGGAGGCCGGTGCCGGCCTCCGTACCGGTCGACCACTCGTAGCGGGTCGCGCGGCCGTCGGTGACGCCGAACACCTCGGTGTCTCCCCAGGAGGAGAACGGCCCGTCCAGGCCCAGCCGCACCACCGACAGGTGCTCGTCGCCGTCGTGGCGGTGCCGGTAGCAGAACTCCGGACGGGCAGGGGTGAACGAGAAGGGCACGCGCACCTCGGCGAAAAGGGACGCGACGGCCTCCGGCTCCCTGACCGTGACCTCACGGTGGAACAGTGCGCTCATCGGTGTTCTCCCCGTCGACTCGCTGTGCGCGGATGAGACGTCCGGGCGCTGCCCCCCCCCCCACCGGACCTCCCGCTCCAGTTTACGGCCCCTCCCCCCTGACCGGGACACGACCACGAGAACCCCGAGCCGGTCGCCACGGCCCGCCGCCGCGCTCCGGCCGCGCCCTGGCCCCCTGCGCCCCACGGTGAAGCGGAATAATCTGGACCCATGGGCTCATCAGAGGGATGGTCGGTCCTGACCACCCGTGACCCGGAGGAAGGCCGCGCCGCGCTCCAGCAGGCCTACCGCCGTCTGCGCCTGCCGCGACCGGAGGTGAGCAGATTCGAGCTGTCCCTGGCCGGCACCGCCTACGGGCCGCTGACCGCCCAGCGGCTGCGGCTGATCGGCTGGGACAGCACCGGCGCCAACGACAGCACCGGACTGCTGCGCATCGGCTGCGTGACCCACGGCCGATTCCTGGCCCGTTCCCACCGCACCGAGGTCACCGGGGGGCCCGCTTTCCTCTTCCCCTCCGGCCCCTACGCGGCCCGGTGGAAGGACCTGGGGCTGAACACCCTCACCGTCGAAGCCGCGTTCGTCGAGGACCACGCCCGGGCGCTGATCGGGCGCACCGACTTCCGGCTGGAGTTCACGGGGCACCACCCGCTCACCGAGACCCACCGGAAGTACTGGCAGGCCACGGCCGGGCACGTCGTCGAGCACGTAATGGTCAACCGGGTCGCCGCGGCCAGCCCGCTGCTGCTCGAGCAGAGCCTGCGCGGCCTGGCCACCGCGGTGCTGCAGACCTTTCCCAACAGCTTCCTCGAGCACGGCGAGGACCCGCACCCTTCGGCGCCGGTCCACCCCGCGGCGCTGCGACGGGCGATCGCCTACATCGAGACCCACCTGGCCGAGCCCATCGGCCTGCCCGAGATCGCCGCGGCGGCACGGCCGAGCCCGCGGGGCCTGCAGGCGGCCTTCCGCCGCCACCTCGGCACCACACCCATGGCCTACCTGCGCACGGTCCGGATCGACGCCGCCCGCCGCGATCTGCTCGCCGCCGCCTCGCGCGGGGACACCGTGGCCGCGGTGGCCGCCCGGTGGGGCTTCGCCCACCCGGGCCGCTTCTCCGCCGCCTACCGCGCCCAGTACGGGGAGGCACCCGGGGACACCATGCGCCGCTGACCCGGCCGTCCCGCGCGTGCTCCGACCCGGCGGCCGAGGGCCCGCTTGCCTCGGCGACCCGCGCACCGGCGACCTAGCGAGCCGCGCCGGCGGGACCGAGTTCACGGACCACGTGCGCGACGACGGGGCCGAAGTCCGGTGCAGCCTCCGCCGGGCCGGCCGTCAGCGCGGTCACGTACAGGGCGGCCCAGGCGGCGGCGCGGCGCCACACGTCGGCGTCGTAGTGCCCGGTGCCCTCGGCGACCGCCCGGAACGCGGCGCGCTGCGGAGCGTCGAGGACCAGCCACGCGGCGGCGAGGTCCGAGGCCGGGTCCCCGGCGCAGACGTCGCCGAAGTCGATGAGCCCGGCCAGCCGCCCGGCCCGGTGCACGAGGTTCCAGGGGTGCGGGTCGCCGTGCAGCCAGACCGGCGGCCGGGACCAGGGCGCGGCCCGCACCCCGTCCTCGACGACGCCCCGGAGCCGCTCGGCGGTCCCCCGCCCGAGCGCGGCCGCCGTGGCCGGCCAGGAGACGGGCACGGTGCGGAGCCGCTGGGTGAGGGGGACGCCCCGGTAGGGATTGTGCGGGGCCTCCGGCGGCGCGGGCGCGTGCAGGGCGCTCAGCGCCCGGGCCAGATCGGTGGCGAGCCGGGCGCGGCGGGCCACGGGCAGCAGCGCGACGGCCTCCCCCTCGACCCACCGCGTGAGCAGCCAGGGCCAGGGGTACCCGGCGCCGGGCCGGCCGGCGAACACCGGCACCGGCGCCTCGATCCCGAGGGCGCCCAGCGGAGCGCTCGCGGTGGCCGTCCAGCGCTGCTCGTGCACCAGGCAGGGCACGGCGGCCTGCCGGACGGGCAGGCGCACCGCGTGGGCGGACCCCAGCCGGAACATCGCGTTGTCCCAGCCCTGAGAGGTCGGCACCGGCGGCAGCTCGGCCAGCGCCCGCAGCGCGGCGGGCAGCTGCTCCTGCAGGAGGCGGCGCACCAGCGTCGTCGTCGGACGGAGCTCGGGTGCGGACACGACCTCAGGGTACCGACGGAGGCCCCGGCCCGGGCGGGCCGGGGACGGTCAGGACTGGGCGGGCAGCACGTACCGGCCGGTCTTGTCGGTGGCCAGGGCGAGGGAGGAGATGTACTGCTTCTCCCCGTGCGGGCCGGGCTCGGCGGAGAGCAGCATGTCCGGGCGCTCGAACTCCAGGCCGCTGACGTGGCAGAGGAGCTTGGCGTCGGAGGGGTTGCCGTCGGCGTCGAACATCGGCAGGTCGATGCCGTCGTCGGTGCGCCGCAGGTAGTACTTCCCGCGGGTCGCCACGGCCAGCAGGGGCGGGCAGACCAGCGCCAGGCCGATCGCGAACATGGGCGAGTACGGCTGCACGGCGGCGCCGAACGCCCCGAAGAACACGGCGATCGAGATGCCCGCGGAGAGCAGCATCGAGACGAAGCCGACCGGGTTGACGGCGTAGAGCATGCCGCGGCGGAACTCGGGGGCCTTGGGCGAGAGCTTGAGCAGGTACTTGTTGACGGCGATGTCGGTGGCGACCGTGACCACCCAGGCCATGGCGCAGTTGGCGTAGAAGCCGAGGATCGTGTTGAGGAAGTCGAACATGTTCGCCTCCATCAGCACCAGGGCGATGGCGAGGTTGACCAGGACGAAGACCATGCGGCCCGGGTAGTGCCGGGTGAGGCGGGTGAAGCTGTTGGTCCACGCCAGGGAGCCGGAGTAGGCGTTGGTGACGTTGATCTTCAGCTGCGAGACCACCACGAGGACCAGGGCCAGGGTGAGCGCGAGCCAGGTCGGCATCATCTCCTCGTAGACGCCGAGGAACTGGTGGACGGGCTCGGTGGCGGTGGCGGAGGCGGCCGGGTCGAGCTTGGCCAGCAGCCAGACCGTGATGAACAGGCCGGTGGCCTGCTTGAGGGCGCCGAAGACCACCCAGCCGGGCCCGCCCAGGACCACGGCGGTCCACCACGCGCGGCGGTTGGCGGCGGTCTTGGGCGGCATGAAGCGCAGGTAGTCGATCTGCTCGGCGATCTGCGCCATCAGGGACAGGCACACGCCGGCCGCGAGCATGACCGCGGCCATGCTGACCCCGCCGTCGCCGCTCTCGCCCCGGTAGGCGAAGAAGGTCTCGACCGAGCCGGGGTTGGTGAGCACGAGGAAGGCGAGCGGGAAGACCATGAGCAGCAGCCACAGCGGGGTGGTCCACACCTGGAGCTTGGCCAGGGTGTTCATCCCGTAGATCACCAGGGGGATCACCACGAGCGTGGAGATCGCGTACCCGATCGCCTGCGGGATGCCCAGCACCAGCTCGAGGCCCTGGGCCATGATCGAGCCCTCCAGGGCGAAGAAGATGAAGGTGAACGTCGCGAAGATGATGTTCGTGACCACGGACCCGTAGTAGCCGAAGCCCGAGCCGCGGGTGATCAGGTCCAGGTCGATGTTGTACCGGGCCGCGTAGTAGGCCAGCGGCAGCCCGGTGGTGAAGATGATGACCGCGGCCACGAGGATGCCCAGCAGGGCGTTGGCCGTGCCGTGCGCCATGCCGATGCTGGCGCCGATGGAGAAGTCGGCCAGGTAGGCGATGCCGCCCAGGGCGCTGGTGGCCACCACGCCGGGGCCCCACTTGCGGTAGGAGCGCGGGGCGAAGCGCAGCGTGTAGTCCTCGAGGGACTCCCTGGTCGCCTGGCTGACGTCGCGGTCGGGGGTGCCGGGGGCGTGCGCCCCCGCAGGGGCGGGTGCTCCCGCGGAGGGATCGGCAGGCGGCGGGAGGAGCTTCTCGGACATGGCGGCTTCCTTCGGTCGAGGGGTCTCGCCTGCGAACCTAGGGAGGCCGTGCGGCCGGGCCGTGTCAGCGCTGTTTCACGGCCGTAAATGCGGTGCCCTGCCCGGGCGCCCGGCCCGTCCGCCGCGCGTCGCTGTTGCTCCTGCCCGTTCCCCCGGGCGCATCACATCCCTAGGCTGTGACCATGGCCACACCACGGACCCGCACCCGGCCCACCGTCAACTCCGACATGGGCGAGGGCATCGGCCTGCACCGCTTCGGCAACGACCCGGAGCTGCTGCAGGTGGTGGACCTCGCCAACGTCGCCTGCGGCTTCCACGCCGGGGACCCGGACATCATGTCCGCCACGGTCGCCGCGGCCGTGGCCCACGGCGTGCGGATCGGGGCGCACCCCTCCCTCCCGGACCAGTGGGGCTTCGGCCGCCGCGCCATGGTGCTCACCCCGGAGGAGGTCGAGTCCCTGGTCCGCTACCAGGTGGGCGCCCTCACCGGTTTCCTCCTCCAGCACGGCGCGGAGCTGCACCACCTCAAGCCGCACGGCTCGCTCTACGGCATGGTCGCGAAGGACCCCGCGCTGATGGAGTCCGTGGCCGCGGTCGCCGCCGACTACGGCGTGGCGGTGCTGGGGATGGCCGGCACCGCCCACGAGACGGTGTGCGCCGAGCGCGGCGTGCCGTTCGTGGCCGAGCTCTACGTGGACCTGGACTACAACCCCGAGGGCGGGCTGATCATCCAGCGCACCCCGCACGCCACCGACCCGAACGCCGCCGCCGAGCGGGTGGCGCAGGCCCTGCAGCAGGGCACCGTGCGCGCACAGGACGGCACGGAGCTGCCCATGCGCTTCGAGTCCGTCTGCGTGCACTCCGAGCCCCCGGGGCGCCGGCGGTCGCCCGGGCGGTGCGGGAGGCGATCGACGCCCACGTCCCCGCCGGCTGACCCGGCGGAGGACCCGGAGGACCACCCGTCAGAACCAGCAGCACCGACCGAAAGGACCGACATGGCCGAGATCCAGTCCCCGCTCCCCGGCGTCTTCTACCGCCGCCCCTCCCCCGACAAGGACCCGTTCGTGCAGGACGGCGAGCGGGTCGAGGCCGGTCAGGTCATCGGCCTCATCGAGGTGATGAAGCAGTTCTCGGAGGTCCAGGCCGAGTCCGCCGGCACCCTCGAGGGCTTCCGGATCGACGACGGGGACATGGTCCACCCCGGGGACGTCATCGCCGTCGTCGCGGAGAGCTGAGCCGTGGCGATCTCCACGCTGCTGGTGGCCAACCGGGGCGAGATCGCGGTCCGGATCCTCCGCTCCGCCCGCAGTGCGGGCCTGCGCACGGTCCTGGCCGTCAGCGAGGCCGACCAGGACTCGATGGCGGCCGGCCTCGCCGACGCGGTCGCCGTCGTCGGGCCCGCCCCTGCCCAGAAGTCCTACCTGAACGCGGAGGCCCTCGTGGCCGCGGCCCGGGAGCACGGATGCGACGCGGTGCACCCCGGCTACGGCTTCCTCTCCGAGAACGCCGCGTTCGCCCGCCGCGTCCAGGAGGCAGGACTGACGTGGGTGGGCCCTTCCCCCGAGGTCATCGACCTCATGGGCCACAAGACCCGCGCCCTGGAGGCCGCGATCGCCGCCGGGGTGCCCGTGCTCGCCGGGTCCAACGGGCCCCTGGAGGGCGACGACGACGCCGTCCTGGCGCTGGCCCGGGAGGTCGGGTACCCCTGGTGATCAAGGCCTCGGCCGGCGGCGGCGGGCGCGGCATCCGCCTGGTGCGCGCCGAGGAGGACCTGCTGCGCACCGTCGACACCGCCCGGTCCGAGGCCGGGGCGAGCTTCGGGGACACCACGGTGTACCTGGAGCGCTTCGTGGAGCGGGCCCGGCACGTGGAGGTCCAGGTGCTCGGGGACGGCGAGACGTACCTGCACCTGGGCGACCGCGACTGCTCCCTGCAGCGCCGCTCGCAGAAGATCGTCGAGGAGGCCCCCGCCCCGGACCTGCCGGACGCGGTCCGCGAGCGCATGCGGGACTCCGCCGTGGACCTCGCCCGGCTCTGCCGCTACACCGGGGTGGGGACGGTGGAGTACCTCTACGACCCCGTCCGGCACGAGGCGGCGTTCATCGAGATGAACACCCGCCTGCAGGTGGAGCACCCGGTCACGGAGTTCGTCACCGGCGTGGACCTCGTGGCCGAGCAGCTGCGGATCGCCTCGACCGGGCGGACGCGGCTGCGGCAGGATGACATCACCTTCACCGGTCACGCCGTGGAGTGCCGGATCAACGCCGAGGACCCGGACAGGAACTTCCTGCCGAGCCCCGGGACCATCAGCCGGCTCGACTGGCCCGAGGGCGAGCAGTATCGCGTGGACAGCGGGGTGCGCGCCGGGGACACGGTGGCCCCGTACTACGATTCGCTGCTGGCCAAGCTGATCGTGCACGCGGAGGACCGAGAGACCGCCGTGCAGCGGATGGGCGCGGCCCTGGCCGCCACGCACATCGAGGGGGTCCGGACCACGGTGCCGCTGCTGCAGCGGCTCGTGCTGGACCCGGTGTTCGCGGCCGTGGAGCACCACACCACCTGGATCGAGACCGAGCTGCTCGGCGGACCGCCCCGCCGAGAGCGCAGCGAGACGCCCGGCGAGGGGAGCACACCGTGACCGAGACCCTGCACCTGCCCACCGCCCGCTACACCTGGGGCGGGGACGAGTTCCTGTTCGTGGAGTTCGACGAGGCGATGAACCTCACCGCCAACTACCTGGCCACCACGGTGGCCCAGGGCCTCACCGGGCTCGAGCTGGAGGGCGTGGTGGACGTCTGCCCCGCCAACGCGTCCCTGCTGGTGCGCTTCGACCCCGACGTCCTCCCCCCGGAGGAGCTCAAGCGCCGCACCCAGGAACTGGAGAGCCTGGCCCGCACCTCCACCCAGCACCGGGTGCACACCCGGATCATCGAGGTCCCGGTCTGGTACCAGGACCCCTACACCGCCGAGGTCGTCCAGCGCTTCCGCGAGGGCTACCACCAGGACCCCTCCGGCACCGACCTCGACTACGCCGCCCAGGTCAACGGCCTGGCCGACGCCGCCGAGTTCATCCGCCGCCACCACGGGTCACCGTGGCTGGTGTCCATGGTCGGGTTCGTGGCCGGCCTGCCGTTCATGTACCAGCTCGTCCCCCGGGAGCAGCAGCTGGAGGTCCCCAAGTACCTCAGCCCCCGCACGGACACGCCCCCGCTGACCGTGGGCCACGGCGGGTGCTTCGCCTGCATCTACTCCGTGCGCGGCGCCGGCGGCTACCAGATGTTCGGCATCGCCGCCGCCCCCATCTACGACCCGGCCCAGGAGCTGCCCGACTTCCGGGACTTCCTCATCCTCTTCCGGCCCGGGGACCTCGTGAAGTTCCGGCCGGTCGACGAGGCCGAGTACCGCTCCATCCAGGAGCAGGTCGAGGCCGGCACCTGGCGGTTCAAGCAGGCGCCCGTGACCTTCGACGTCGAAGCCGCGCTCGCCGACCCCGACACCTACAACCGCACTCTCCTGGAGGCCCTCGATGGCGCTGAGAATTGAGCAGCCCGGGCTGCTGACCACCGTCCAGGACCAGGGGCGGTTCGGCTACTACGACGTGGGCATCCCACAGGGCGGGGCCATGGACCAGGAGTCCGCCCAGGCCGCCAACAAGCTCGTGGGCAACTCCGCCGGAGAGGCCGTGCTGGAGTGCACCTACATGGGCCCCTCCTTCACGGTGGATGCCCCGACGACGATCGCGGTGGCCGGCGCCGACGTGCCCCTGCTGGTCAACGGACAGGAGCGCCCGCCCTGGACGCGGATCGAGCTGGCCGAGGGGGACGCCGTGAAGTTCGGGGTGATCCGCGGCGGCGCCCGGTTCTACCTGGCGGTCCGCGGCGGCATCGACGTGCCGGAGGTGCTCGGCTCCCGCTCCACCTACGCGATCGGGCGGCTCGGCGGGCTGCACGGCCGGAAGCTGGAGGCCGGGGACGTGGTGCCCGTGGGCGAGCCGACCGGCCTGCTGCCCTCGATCGAGGAGATCCCGCCGGCCCACCGGCCCGCGCTCGGCGGGCCGCTGGAGCTGCGGATCGTGTGGGGGCTCTACGATCACCTGCTCACCGAGGAGGGCCGGCGCCGGCTGGTCGAGGAGGAGTGGAGGCTCACCCCGGTGGCCGACCGCATGGGCCTGCGCTTCGAGGGCCCCGGCGTGGAGTGGATCGAGCGGGAGCAGCCCTTCGGGGCCGGCTCGGACCCCTCCAACATCGTCGACGCCGGCTACGCCGTGGGCTCGATCCAGATCCCCGGCGGCACCCAGCCGATCGTGCTGCACCGGGACGCGGTCTCCGGCGGCGGCTACGCGATGGTGGGCACCGTGATCTCCGCGGACATGGACCTGCTGGCCCGGGCCACCCCCGGCACGGTCACCCGGTTCCGGGCGGTGGACCTGGAGCAGGCCCATGCGGCCCGGCGGGAGCGTGCGGAGCGGCTCGAGGCCCTCTGGGGGCTGTGACCGCCCGGTCCCGGGTCCCCCGCTGAAGGGGGGGGACGGGCCGGCCGGATCAGGTCGATGTCGGGGCGGCTGTCCGAGGGGAGCCGCCCCGACGTCGTCGTCAGCCGGTGCTCACACGGTGTCGGCGCTGAGGAGCAGCGCCCGCACGAGCCGTCCCGCGTCCAGGGGCGGGGCGCCGTGGTGGTGCCCGCCCTCGAGGACGCGCTCGAAGTCCCCGCCGCCGTCGTCCGGCAGGGCGCTGCGGTCGACGAGGCGCTGGTCGACCAGGGCGTCGGCCAGGGATTCCACGTCGGGGAAGATCTGCTGGCGGCCCATGCGGGAGCCCAGCACCCACTGGTCACCGAGGACGGTGATCCTCGCCCGGCGCCCCACGCACCGCCGCAGCTCCGCGAGGACGGCCGGCTTCATCCTGTGCCGGTTGACGTAGGCGGTCACCGTCGAAACCGCACGCCCTCCGGGGCAGCCTGCGCACATCGGAAACCCCTCCTCCCGGGTGGCTACGGCATCACGTCGCCGCTGTTGGGCCCGAGTGTCTGCCCGGTGTAGAGGTCCCCGCCGGGCGAGGAGGCCAGCAGCAGCGCGGTGGGCGCCACCTCGTGGACCTGGCCGAAGCGGCCGATGGGCAGTTCCGCCTGCTTGGCCGCCTTCCACTCCTCGGAGAGCCCCTCGATCAGCGGGGTGACGACCGGGCCGGGGGCGATCGCGTTGACCAGGATGTGGTGCTCGGCGAGCTCCAGCGCCATGGCCTTCGTCATGCCGATCACCCCGGCCTTGGCCGCGACGTAGTGCGTCAGGCCGGTGCCGCCCTTGATGCCCAGCTGGGAGGCGATGTTGATGATCCGCCCGCCGCCGCGCGCCACCATGTGGGGCGCGGCCCAGCGCGCGGCCAGGAACACGCCCTTCAGGTCCACGGCGAGGACCTTGTCGAACGTCGCCTCGGTCATCTCCAGCAGCGGCGTCTCGTCGAGGATGCCGGCGGCGCTCACCAGGACGTCGATCCCGCCGAGCTCCTCGGCGACCCGGTCCATCGCCGCCCGCACGGCCTCGCCGTCGGTGACGTCCGCCGCGAGCGCCGCGGTCCTCCCCCCGAACGCCCCGATCTCCTCGGCGACCGCCCGGGCGTGCTGCTCGTCGCGGTCCAGGACGGCCACGTCGGCGCCCTCCCGGGCGAAGAGCAGGGCGATCGCCGCGCCGATGCCGCTGCCGCCGCCGGTGACGACGGCGACCTTGCCGGTCAGTTGCTGTTCCATGTCTGCCTTTCCTGGACGGTTCAGCTCGGCCAGCGGACGGTGAGTCCGCCGTCGACGATCAGCTGCTGGCCGGTGACGTAGGCCGAGTCGTCGCTGGTGAGGAAGCGGATGGTGCGCGCCGCCTCGTCGACGTTGCCCACCCGGCCCCAGGGGATGATCGAACCCGCGGCGTCGAGCCCCTCCCGGCCCAGGGAGTTGACCGGGTCCAGGGACTGCGGGCTCTCGATCAGCCCCGGGATCACCGTGTTGACCCGGATCTTGCGCGGCGCCAGCTCCACGGCCAGGGACCGGCACAGGCCCAGCAGCCCGGCCTTCGCCGCGGCGTAGTGGGAGTGCTCCTCCCAGCCGTAGACCCCGCCCGCGATCGAGGACGTCGCGACCATGGCCCCGCCGCTCGTCATCCGGGCGCTGCAGGAGCGGAAGACCCGCAGGACGCCGGAGAGGTCGACGGCCATCATGTCGTCCCACGCCTCGTCGGTCATCTCCGCCAGGGAGGCCCGGCGGAGGATCCCAGCGGCGGCCACCGCGACGTCCAGCCGGCCGAACTCGTCGAGCGCCGTCTCGGCGAGCGCCTCGGTGTCCTCGAAGCGGCGCACGTCCATGGGCACGGCCGTGCACCGGCCGCCGGCGGCCTCCACGGCGCGCACGGTGTCCGTGGCGTCGTGGGGGTCCGCGGGCAGGTACCCGATGACGCTGTGCGCCCCGGCCCAGGCATAGGCCACCGCCAGGGCCCGGCCGATCCCGCTGCCGCCCCCGGAGATGACGGCGACCTTTCCCTCGAGCCCGTCGTCGCGGATCATGCGATCACCGTCGTCTTCAGGTGGGCGTCCTTGAGGGTGCGGGTCCCGGCCATGCACAGCGCCGAGGCGATCAGGCCCCCGGTGCCGGTGATGATCGCGGCCCAGACCGGGTCCACCCCGGCGGTGAGCAGGATGGTGAGCAGCCCGGAGCCGGCGATGCCGCCGAGCGGGGCCATCACGTGGGCCACGTTCGCGCCCATGCCGCGCACCTGGGGCGGGAAGGACTCGCCCATGTAGAACAGCAGGGCCGCGTAGGGACCGGTGAGGAAGAACAGCGTCATGGCGTACAGCGGGATGATGTAGGCGGAGGTGCCCGGGCCCAGCAGCATGGCGAGGCTGACGAGGCCGCCGGCGATCCAGCCGAGGACCACGGTGGGCTTGCGGCCGATCTTGTCGCCCAGCCAGCCGTGGAAGACGTAGCCCACGAAACCCACCGCGTTCGAGAGGACGAGGATGATCAGGGCGTTGTCGAAGGAGATGCCCTTGGCCTCGACCAGGATCGTGGTGCCCAGGACGGAGAACACCTGGATCGCGAACCAGTTGAAGAACCACGCCAGCGACAGGCAGGTCGTGTGCCGGCGCAGCTCCGGGGTGAAGACGTCCTTCACGCCGGTGGCGTGGTGGGCCCCCTCCTCGAGGTCGTGCTCCGCCGCGAGCGCGTGGGCGCCGGCCGTGTCACCGGCGGCCCGGCGGCGCCGGACCTCCTTCATGGCGGCGAAGGTCGGGGACTCGGGAAGGCGGGACGCCAGGACCACGACGATCAGCGACAGCACGGCTGCCACGACGAAGCTCCACCGCCAGCCGATGAGCGGCAGGGTCAGAGCCGACAGTCCCGCGGAGACCAGCGCGCCCACCGGCCAGCCGCCCTGCACGAGGGAGTACATGAGGCCGCGGCTCTTGGCCTCCTTGTAGATCTCGTTGAGGTAGACCGCGTTGACGACCTCCTCGGACATGGAGAAGCCGGAGAAGGAGCGGATGATCACCAGGCTGGCGGCACCGATGGCGGCACCGGTCAGACCGGAGGCCACGGCCCCGCCGATCATGAGCACCATGAGGGCCTTCTTGCGGCCCATCCTGTCGATGATGGTGCCCACGGCCAGGGCGACGAGGAAGACGCCGATCGTGGCGTAGGTGTTGATCGCGGTGGACTCGGCGGTGGTCCACCCGAAGTCCGCGGCGATGACCGGCAGAAGGGTGCCGAAGAGGGTGAAGTCGTAGACGGACGCCACCCAGGCGATGAAGCAGACCACCGAGACCTGCTTCACCACCTTCGGCGTGATGAGCACGTTCCAGGGCTCGACGCCGGAGGGCGTCGGGTTCGAGCGCAGAGAGGACATGGCGGTGTTCCTTCGTCCGTGCCGGATCAGCCGGCGTTGCGGGGACTGCGGGAGGCGAAGTCGCGGGCGACGTCCTCCATGAAGGCGAACTCCACCCCGTCGTGGCCGGCGATGTGGTCGAAGAGCCGCTCGAGCATGAGCAGGTTCTGCGGCCGGCCGGAGACGTCCGGGTGGATGGTGATCGGGAACACGGCGTAGTCCATCTCCCGGTAGACCCAGTCGAACTGGTCCTTCCACAGCTGCTCGATGTCCCGCGGGGACACGAAGCCGTGGCTGTTGGGGCTGGACTTGATGAACATCATCGGCGGCAGGTCGTCGAGGTACCACGAGGCCGGGATCTCGATGAGGTCCGTCTCCTCGCCCCGCACCAGCGGCTTCATCCACTCCCGGGCCGAGGCCGCGTCGTAGTCGATCTTGGTCCAGGTGTCGCCGACGCGGACGTAGTACGGGGTGTGGTCGTCGTGCATCAGGGAGTGGTCGTAGAGGAAGCCGCGCTCGAGCAGGATCTCGTTGGTCACCGAGGAGAACTCCCACCACGGGGCCACGTAGCCCACCGGCTTCTTCCCGGCGCGCCGGGTGATCAGGTCGGTGCAGTAGTCGAGGATCTCGGTCTCCTGCTCCCGGGTCATCGCGATCGGGTTCTCGTGGGAGTACCCGTGCACGCCGATCTCGTGGCCGGCGGCGACGGTCGCGTCGAACTGCTCGGGGAAGGTCTCGATGGAGTGGCCCGGCCAGAACCAGGTCACCGGCATCTCCCGGCGCTGGGCGAGCTGGAGCAGCCGCGGGACGCCGACCTCGCCGGCGAACAGGCCGCGGGAGATGTCCCCCGGGGAGTCCTCCCCGCCGTAGGAGCCGAGCCAGCCGCCGACGGCGTCCACGTCGATGCCGACGGACACGTAGATCTTCTTGGACATGTTGTCTCCTCTGGTGATGGGTGGGTGTTCTAGCGGTGGGCGGTGAACGCCTCGGGGAACTCGGTGCTCGAGGTCCCGAGGGAGATCAGGAGGGCGGCGAGCAGGCGGGCCTGCAGGGGGTTGAGGTCCCCCGAGGGGACCGCGCCCGCGGCCACGAGGTCGGTGCCGCCGCCGTTGCCGTAGATCGACAGCACGGGCCCCCAGGGGGCCCGGGTGCTGAGCACGACGGCGCACCCCGCCGCCACCGCCCGTTCGACCGCCTCGGCGAAGCCGGGGCCCGCGTTGCCGACGCCCGAGCCGGCCAGCACCACGGCGTGGGCGCCGGAGCGCACGGCGAAGTCGAACAGGTCCGGGGTGGCCCCGGTGTGGGCCGTGATGATCTCGACCCGCGTGGCGTCGAAGGAGGCCGGAGGCAGGGGAAGGGCCGGGCGGCGGACCGGCCTGGCCGTCACCACGAGCTCGTGCCCGGCCATGTGCGCCACCTCCGTCCCGCCGCAGAAGGGGCTGCTCGCGGTGGTGTGCGCCTTCCGGGCTCCGCGCGCCGCACGGACCGTCCCGTCGAAGGAGATCAGCACGCCGCTGTCGCGCAGGCTCGGGGACGCGGCGGCCAGCACCGCCTCCTCGACGTTGCGCGGCCCGTCCGGGGCGGCGCTGTCGGCCGGCTGCTGGGCGCCGGTGAGCACCGCGCTCTTGGCCGAGCCGTGCACCAGCTCCAGCAGGAACGCGGTCTCCTCGAGGGTGTCGGTCCCGTGGGTGACCACCACCCCGTCCGTACCCGGATCGGCCAGCGCCTCCTGCACGGCCTCGGCGATCAGCCGCAGGTCGGCCAGGCTCAGCCGGTAGCTGCCGGTGGTCAGGACGTCCCGGGACGAGACGGTCAGCTCCCCGTACCGGGCCCGGGCCAGCTCGGCCGCCGTGTCGGTGGCCACCGAGCCCCGGTCGCCGTGACCACGCGACGCGATGGTCCCGCCGGTGCCGAGCAGATGGACGTGAGCCACTGCCTGCCTCCCCTCCAGAACGGTCCGCCCGGGAGGACGGACACTGTATGCAAACGAATGCCGCAATCGATTGCGTAAGGTGTTGCCACCGACCCTAGAGTGGGCTTCACGTGATGCGCAACACATTCACGAGAATTTAACGTCCGTTACTGTGTGGAAACAGACGCGAGGAGATGGACATGGGCGCGCGACCGGCGGTCACCCTGAAGGCCCTGGCGGCCGAACTGGGTCTCAACCCCTCCACGGTCTCCCGGGTGCTCAACGACCCCAGGGGACTGGGCTCGAGGTGGGCCTCCCCGGACACCACCGAGCGCATCTTCGCGCTCGCCGAGGAGCGCGGCTACCGCAAGAACCCCTACGCCGCCTCGCTCCGCACGGCCAAGTCGCACATGATCGGGGTCGTCGTGCCCCGCCTGCAGGACTACGTCCTGGCCACGATGTACGAGGGCATCGACGAGGCCGCCTCCGAGCACGGGTACTTCACCGTGGTCTCCAACTCCCTGGACGACCCGGCGGCCCACCGCGCCAAGGCGGAGAAGCTGCTGGACCGCCGTGCCGACGGGCTGATCTTCGGCGACGCCCTGTTCGAGGACCCCTTCCTGGACGAGCTCGCCGACCGCGGCGTGGCCTTCACCCTGGTGAGCCGGCGCTCCCCCGGTCACCGGTCCGTGACCTGCGACGACTACACCGGGGGGAGACTGGTCGCCGAGCACCTCGTGGCCTCCGGGCGGAGGAGCTTCGGCCTCATCGCGGGCGATCCGCGGGCCTCGACCTCGATCGACCGCTGCGCCGGCTTCCTCGACGCGCTCGCCGAGCACGGTCTCGGCGTGGACCCGTCCCGGGTGGCCCCCGGGGGCTTCGACGCATCGGCGGGCAGCGCGGCCGCCGCCCGGATCCTCGCCGCCGGTCCGCTGCCCGAGGCGGTGTTCGCGGTCAACGACTTCGCGGCCATCGGCGCGCTCGGCGTGCTCACCCGGGAGGGGATCAGCGTCCCGGAGGACACGGCCCTCGTCGGCTTCAACGACACGCCGCTGGCCGGCAGCGTGGGGCTCACCACCGTGCGCTCCCCCATGCACCGCATCGGCCGGCAGGGCTTCGAGCTGCTCATGGACGTCCTGGACGGCAAGGACGTCGAGAGCGTGCGCCTGCCCCCCGAGCTGGTCGTGCGCACGAGCACTTGACCGGCACTGCTGGAGCCGAAATCCCGCCGGTGGCGGGCAGCGGCCCGTGCGGCTGCCCTCGCCGCGGAGACCGTCAGACGGGCATCCGGCGCAGCGTGAGGTAGGAGCCGGCCGCGAGCAGCGCGCCCAGCAGGACGGCCCACAGCGTCAGGCCCAGCGAGCCGGCGTCCTGGATCCACCGCCAGACGTCCGGCCAGGCCTGCTGCCAGGTCACCAGGGCGACGAGCCCCACGACGGCGAGGCCGAGCGCGAGCATGACGAGCACGAGCGTCGCCGTGCCGAAGCGCTTGAAGATCGTCGCGAACCAGAAGCCGACGACGAAGAACAGCATGGTCGCCACGAAGTACGCCAGGCCCGCCGCGAGCGGCCCCTCCGCCCACACCCATTCGAGGTAGGCGAAGTACCCGTTCATGCCGTACCCGTCCGTGGCCTGCTCGATCAGCCCGAGCAGCACGAACGCCAGCGACATCCCGAGCCCGCTCACCGCCGCGGCGGCCAGGGAGCCGAGATAGAACTCCCGGCGCGTGAGACTCATCGCCTGGGAGAACGGGAAGCTCAGCGTCATGGCCTGGACCCCGACGACGAGGAAGTACCACAGCGGGGCCTGCGAGCCCCCGCCGATCTTGGCGTCGGTGCCGCCGGCGCTCTGGATGATCCAGTAGATGAGCATCGTGATCACCCACGCGCCGCCGAGCACGAGAGCCGGCACCCAGACGAAGGTCTGCGTGTTGACGAACTGCAGGCGCACCACGTTGAGCGTGCGGTGGCGCGCGGCGGCAGGGCGCGCGGCGGCGCCGGCATCGAGGGCGGTCATCGAAGGGCTCCTTCCTGGGTGGCCGCGTCGAGCGCGTCGCGGCCGGGCGAACGGTGCTGCGTGAGGCGCACGATGAGCTGCTGCAGGGAGACGGGCGCCAGCTCGAGTCCCGCCGCGGTGAGGGCCGCGCGCTCGGTCTCGTCGAGACGGCCGAGGAACGTCACGGAGGCGACCCGGCCGAGGCTCTCGCGGTGGATGACCTCCCGGCCGTTCGCGGCCCGTTCGACCGCGGCGGCGTCACCGACGACGTTCGTGGCCTGGGCGCGGGCGTCCTCGGTGGACTCGTCCATGATGATGCGACCCGCGTCGATCACGAGCACCCGCTCGAGCAGGTTGGACACCTCGTCGATGAGATGGCTGGAGAGCAGCACCGTGCGGGGGTGCTCGGCGTAGTCCGTCAGGAGGCGGTCGTAGAAGATCTGCCGCGCGACGGCGTCGAGGCCGAGGTACGGCTCGTCGAAGAAGGTGATCTCCGCGCGGGAGGCGAGGCCGATGATGACTCCGACGGCCGAGAGCTGGCCGCGCGAGAGCTTCTTGATCGTGCGCTTGACCGGCAGCTGGAAGTCCTCGACGAGCGCGTCGGCGAGCTGCTGGTCCCACCGCGGGAAGAACAGCCGCGCCGAGGCGAAGGCGTGCCGCGGGGTGGCGTCGTCGGGGTACTTCTGGCTCTCGCGCACGAAGCACATGCGGCTGAGGACCCGGGCGTTCTCGTAGGGGTCCTGCCCGAACACGCGCACCTGGCCGCTGGTGGGCAGGTTCTGTGCGGTGAGGATCGACATCGCGGTCGTCTTCCCCGCGCCGTTGCGCCCCAGGAGGCCGTAGATCGTGTCCTGCTGGACCTCGAAGCTGACGTCGTCGAGGGCGAGCTTGTCCTTGTAGCGCTTCGTGAGATTCCGGACCTCGATCACGGGGTTCATGCTGTCTTCCAATCCGGCGGAGTTGACGGTTCCGTGCGGGCGGCACCGGCACGGACGAGCTCTGCGACGTCGTCGGGTCCGAGCCCGATCTTGCGCGCCTCGGCGAGCAGAGGCTGCACGTAGCGCAGGGCGAAGGCCTCGCGCCGCTCCTGGAGCAGGAGTGCGCGGGCGCCCGGGGAGACGAACATCCCGATCCCACGGCGCTTGTACAGCACTCCCTTGGTGACGAGCATGTTCACCCCCTTGGCGGCGGTGGCCGGGTTGATCCGGTAGAAGGCGGCGAGTTCGTTCGTCGACGGCGCCTGCGCCTCCTCGGCGAGGGTGCCGTCCACGACCGAGTCCTCGACCTGCTCGGCGATCTGCACGAACAGGGGCTTGCCTTCCTCGATCAAGGCGACCTCCGAGTTCATGGGTTCATTACTCCACTAATGAACCATGACACTGAGCCGTCAAGGGGTTGCCCGCCGCCGGGAACGAGCAGGTTCGCCGGGCCGGGGGGTGAACGTCCGGCGCGAGCACGCCCGGATCGGCCGGCCCGGCCCCGGTCATCCGGGGCCGGTGACGACTACACTGGGTGCTCAGGACTCGTGGTTCTCGGGGGGACCCACCATGAAGAACACTCAGGGCAGCAGCAGCGCGACCGGCTGGATCGTCCTGCTCGCCGTGATCGTCTTCCTCGGCCTGTTCCGCTTCCTGATCCTCGGCGGAGTGGTCGTCATCGTCCTCGCCCTGCTCGGACTGCTCGTCTGGCTGAGCGCGGGCTTCATCCGGAGCCAGCTCCGGGCGGCCCAGGGAATCGGGGTCCCGGACACCGGAGCCGGCCCGCCGCCCGCGGTGAACCGGCGGACCGGGCAGCGGGCGGTGGAGGAGGCCCGGGCGACCGGGGCGTCCAACATGCGCACGGCGTGGATCTCCTGGCACCTGCGCTCCCTGCCGCCGCAGGACGGCAACCGCGATCCCCGGCTCCTCGCCGGGACGCTGGCCGTGGTCCCGCAGGCGGACTGGAACGCGGACCGGCTGCGGCAGCACGGGCGGGCCCTGTGGTCGCTGCGCACCACCGCCCGGGTGCACCACCTGCTCGATCAGGTGGACGCCTGCCTGGACCGCACCGTCGCCATGATCTCCGACCGCGCCGACGACGAGTTCGACACCAGCCTCGGCCAGGTCAACGACCAGTACCTCTACCACCCGGACCGGCAGGTCCGCACCGCCTATCTGGAGGGCGGTGCCCTGGGCGTGGAGGCCATCATGGACGCCGTGACCGCCGCCCGGGCCCAGGCCCGCGAGGACGCCGCGACCAAGGCCGCCGCGGAGTCCCTGGCCCAGCAGCGCAACGCCGCGCTGCGGGCACTGCGGGAGACCTACTCCCCCATCGAGAACCGGGACGCCCACGCCGCCTGGGACGAACAGGCGCGGAAGATCGAGGAGTGACCGCTCGGCGCCACGGCAGCGGGATCGGCAGGCATCCCTCCTCCTCGAGCCACCGGCACCGGGTCCCCAGCGCGGCGCGGTGGTTCTCCGGAACCTCGACGCCCCGGTTGGTCCTCAGCGGGCGGAGACGACGAGCAAGCCGATGCGCCGGCGCCCCCGCACGGACAGGAGGCACGGAGTCGGCGAGGAGGCCCCGGAGCGGCGGACCGGGTGTGCGAGGCCTAGGCGCGGCCCTGGCGCAGGTGCTCCCGGAGGCCGGGGATGGCGAAGCGGACCAGCCCGTAGCCGGCCGGCTCGATCAGCCCGGCGTCGATCAGCCGGGTCCGGTAGTTGCCCACGGTGTTCGGCCGGGCCCCGATCCGGGCGCCGATGTCCCCGGCCGTGGACGGCCCCTCGTCCTCGGCCATGGCCCGCAGGACGTCCAGGTCCCTCGGGGAGGCCGTGGAGAGCGCCGTCTCGATGACCACGCGCTCGTTCCGGCGACGGGCGGCGGCGACCGCCTGGTCCACCATCGCGTCGGTGAGCACGGACGAGACCTTCTCGGCCTCCTGCCACAGGAAGTACCCGACCAGCTGGATCAGGAACGGGTAGCCGCCGGTGGCCTCGGCGGCCCGGCGCGCCTGGTCCTCCGTCAGGGTGAAGCCGCCCGCCGCGAAGGTGTCCGTGTAGGACTGCCGGACCTCGTCGACGGCGGCGGCGTGCAGGTCGATCCGGTCGGCGCGGCGCAGGAACGTGGCCACCCCCTCGTTCAGCAGGTCCGAGACCGCCGCCGGCAGACCGGCGAAGAGCAGCGCGATGGGCAGGTCCGCACGGATGAAGTGCTGCACGTCCGCGGCCAGCTGGGCGATCTCCTGGCGGTCGGCGGCGTGGATCTCGTCCACGGTGATGACCAGGCCGGTCCGCTGCTCCTCCAGCAGGTGCAGCAGGCGCAGGCCCTCCTCGCGCCACTCCAGCTGCTGCTGGGGCGGCAGCTGGGTGGTGAAGCCGAAGCCCGCCGCGGAGACGGCGGTGAGCCGCCGGCCCTGGGGGCCGCTGCCGAGCTCCTCGGCCAGCCGGCGCATGGCGTGGCCGATCCGGCCCAGGAAGCCCTTCGTGGCCGTCTCGGAGACCACGGCCCAGCCCTGCGTGCGGGCCAGGTCCTCGGCCGCGCCCAGCATCACGGTCTTGCCCACGCCCCGGGCGCCCGTGAAGATGGTGAGCAGTCCGGGCGCCCCGGAGCGCAGGCGCAGCCCGTAGGCGAACTCGTCCAGAACCCCGGCCCGGCCGATGAGTTCCGGAGGAGAGGCCCCGGCGGTGGGCCGGAAGGGATTGTCCACGGTGCCACCTGTGTATGTCGATGAATCTTGTGAATCTTGTGTATCCAGGGTACCGGCCCGGGACGGCACCGGTTCCCGGGATCACTCGGGCCAGGCGTTCTCCCGGATGATGCGCACGAAGTCCTCCCGGTGGAAGTCGGGGTCGAAGTGGGCGAGCACGTCGTCGTTCATGGTGCCGAAGGTGGTCTCCGGCCGGTCGGCCATGCCGTCGTAGAACGCACGGAGGATCCGGTTCTTGAAGTCCGGCCGGGGGTGCGCGGCGACGACCTCGGCGCGGTGCTCCTCGGAGATCTGGTCCAGGTCGAGGCCCAGCACGTCGGTCTCGACGCCGAGGGTGACCACGGCGACCTCCGGCTCGAGGTGCAGCGGGATCTCCGGGGTGGTGTGCAGGGCGATCGCCAGCCACACGCGGCGGGCCTCCTCGGCGGAGCGGCCGTGGTCGCGCAGAAAGGCCTGTGCCGCTGCGGCGCCGTCGATCTCGAAGCGCTGGTCCCGGGTGCGGTACTCGTCGGTGAGGCCGAGGTCGTGGAACATCGCCCCGACGTAGGCGAGCTCCGGGTCCACCTCGAGCCCGCGGGCGGCGGACTTGAGCATGCCGAAGAGGAAGACCCGGCGGGAGTGGTGGAACAGGCTCTCGTCGGCGGCCGCGCGGACCAGCTCGGTGGTCTCGCGGGCGAGGGGCGAATCGGGAACGGTGATGCCGGCGATGGTCTCGGGCACGGTGTCTCCTCTGCTCGGGTGGGGTGGTGGCGTGCGGGAGCGGCCCGTGGCCGCTCCTCCCCCACTCTCTCAGGCAGAGGTGCAGCGGGACCGCAGGATGGGGACGCCCTCACCCGTCAGGTCGTCGCAGTACGCCGAGCGGCCGGCCATCGCCAGGGTGAGCGCCAGCGTGGTCCCGCGGACTCCCGGGCCGGAGCCGGTCTCGAACGGGCCGTCGGTCGCCACCAGGTGCAGGCCCTCGGCCGCGCTGCGGCTGGCCACCGCGAAGTCCCGGCTCGCGAAGAACCGCGCCACCTCGGTCACCGTGCCGACCGGCGGGGTGCGGGGCAGCCCGAGCGGGCGGCGGATGTCCTGGGCGTGCACGACGACCTCGCCCAGCCACGCCGCGGTGTCCTTGGAGGGTGCTGTGGTGCTCCCGATCACGGCCTCGAACCGGCGCAGCGTCCCGGCGGGCGTGGCGCCCCGGTGCTCGGCCAGCCGGCGCCGGTTGTGCAGGTCGGCGTCGAACCGGGCGCCCAGCATGCTCCGGAGCCAGCGGAACCGGCCGAGGCTCGCGGCGGCGGTCAGGTGGGCGACGACCTCCTCGACCGACCAGCGCCCGCACAGGGACTGCTGCGCCCACCGGTCCTCGTCCAGGCCGGCCAGGTCCTCGGCCAGGGCCGTCCGCTCGGCGTGGACGGCGGACCACAGGTCACTCGCACTGGTGCGCAGCATGGCCCCACTCAAGCACATGCCGGGGTGCCGCGCCTGCGGTGTCCGCCGGTCCCGCTAGCGTGGGAGAGGACCCGCACCCCGGGGCAGCACACCGGCCACCCACCGAGGAGCTTCGATGACGAGCACCCGCTTCCTCCACACGAGCGACTGGCAGCTGGGCATGACCCGGCACTACCTCGAGGGCGAGGCCCAGTCCCGGTACACGGGAGACCGCGTGGAGACGATCCGCCGGATCGGGGAGCTGGCCCGCGAGCGGGGATGCGCGTTCGTGGTGGTGGCCGGGGACGTCTTCGAGCACGCCAACCTCAGCCGCCGGGACGTCGGCCGCGCCCTGGACGCCATGGGGGCCGTGCAGCTGCCGGTGTACCTGCTGCCCGGCAACCACGACCCGCTGGGACCGGGGTCGATCTACGCCCAGGACGCCTTCCGGGAGCTCGCGCCGGACAACGTCGTGCTCCTGGACGACGTCGGCCCCTGGCCCGCCGCCGAGGGCGTGGAGCTGGTGGCCGCCCCCTGGCGCAGCAAGCGGCCCGACACGGACCCGGTCGCCCCGGCCCTGGAGGGCCTGGCGGCGGACGGCACCCTGCGGATCGTGGTGGGCCACGGCATGCTCGACGAGCTGGACCCGGACCAGGACTCGCTCACCACCGTGCGCCGGGCGCCCCTGGACGAGGCGCTGGCGCGCCGGGCGATCCACTACGTGGCCCTGGGCGACCGGCACATCCGCTGGCCCGAGGACGGCCGCGGCGCCGTCCACTACTCCGGGACCCACGAGTCCACGAGCTTCCGCGAGCACGGCCGCGGGCAGGTCCTGGAGGTCGCCCTCGAGGACGCCGACGCCCGGGTCACCGCGCACGAGGTGGGCCGGTGGGAGCACCGGCGCCTCCAGCGCCGGCTCGACGGCCCCGAGGACGTCGACGCCCTGCGCGCCGAGCTCGCCGCACTCACGCCCAAGGAACGGATCATCCTGCAGACCGTGTTCACCGGCACCCTGAGCCTGTCCGCCTCCGCGGCACTGGAGGACCTGCTCGCGCAGCAGGCGGAGGTCTTCGCGAGCCTCAACGCGTGGGAGCGGCACACCGACCTGGTGGTCGTCCCGGACGAGCACGAGTTCGAGGACCTCGACGTCGGCGGCTACGCCGCGGACGCCGTCGTCGAGCTGCGCGGGAAGGCCGCCTCCGACGCCGAGGACGCCCCCGCCGCCGGTGACGCGCTGCGGCTCCTGTACCGCCTCGTGGGAGGAGCGACCCGATGAAGCTGCACCGCCTCAAGCTGGAGAACTTCCGCGGCGTGACCGCCCGCGAGATCGAGTTCCCCGACGCCGGGGTCGTGGTGGTCACCGGCCGCAACGAGATCGGCAAGACCTCCATGATCGACGCCCTGGACGCGCTGATCGCCCTGCCGGACAGCAGCAGGAAGCGCACGATCCTCGACGCGAAGCCCGCCGGCCGGGACGTGCCCGTGCTGGTGGAGGCGGAGTTCTCGATCGGGCCGACCCGGGTGGTCTACACCAAGCAGTGGCTCAAGAAGCCGACCACGATCCTGCGCCACGTCACGGGCACCTCGGCCGGGCGCACGGTCACCGGCCGCGAGGCCCACGACGCCGCCGAGCAGCTGTGGGCCACCGCCGACACCACCCTGTGGCAGGCGCTGCGCTATCTCCAGGCCAGCGGCCTGGACCAGAACGCCCTGACCGACAGCGCCGCGCTGCGCCGGGCCCTGGAGTCCCGCGCCGGCGAGGCCCAGGGCGACGACCGGGAGGTCGCCACCCTGCTGGAGCGCGTGGGCGCGGAGTGCGACAGGTACTGGACCTCCACGCGGAAGAGGAACGCCAAGTTCGTCCAGGCCGAGACGGACTGCCGGGAGGCCGAGACCGCCGCCGCCGCGGCCGCCGAGGAGCTGCGCGGCATCGCCGGAGTCGAGGACGAGCTGGCGGAGCTCACCGAGGAGATCACCGACTCCGGGCGCAAGCTCGCCGCGGCCCGGGCCGAGCGGGAGGAGCTCGACCGGGCCGCCGAGCAGATCGAGGCCGTCCAGCGGCAGCAGCAGGAGGCCCAGCGTCGCCGGGACGCCGCCCAGGGCCAGCTCGACCGCGCCCGTGAGCGCGCGACCCGCCGCACGGAGCTCGTCGCCGCCCTCGCCGCCGACGAGGAGCGCAGCTCCGCCCTCGCCGACGACCTGAGCGCGTGCGAGGAGGACCTCGCGCCGGTGCGGGAGCACGCCGAGGAGGCCGAGCAGCGCCGCGCCGCGGCACAGGCCGCGGTGCAGGAGGCCCGGGCCGCGCACCGGTCCGCGCGGGAGGACCAGAAGCACCTCGACGACGTCGAGCGCCACCGCCGCGCGAGCACGGTCCTGGACTCGCTCGAGACGGTCCGGGCGCGGCTGGCGGAGCTGCGGTCCCGTCCCGCCACGGAGATCGACGAGGACGTCCTGGACGAGCTCGACCGGGCCCAGCGCACCGCGGAGCGGGCCGAGGCCGAGCTGGCCGCCGGCAGCGCCCGGGTGGAGCTGACCGCGCTCGGGCACGCGCGGTCCATCGAGCGCTGCGGCGCCACGGAGGAGGTCAACCCGGAGGAGCCGTGGTCGGTACCGGTGACCGACGAGGTGGAGATCGAGATCCCCGGCGAGTGGCGGGTGCGGATCTCCCCGGAGCAGGGCATCGAGACCCGCCGGGACGCCGCGCACCAGGCCGCCGAGGCGTTCGCCGTGCTGCTGGCACGGCACGGGGTCGAATCGGTCGCCGGGGCGCGGGCCGCCTGGCGCGACGCCCAGGAGCTGGACCGGCAGGTGCGCGAGGCCGAGACCGACCGGGACCGGCTCCTCGACGGCGAGGACGAGAGCCGGCTGCGCGACGAGCGGGACCGGCTCGCGGCGGCGATCGAGCAGTACGGCGAGCGGCGCAGCGGCGAGGTGCCGCTGCCGGCGTCGTCCGGCGCGGCGCAGGATACGGTCGAGGCCGCCGAGACCGCCCTCATCGAGGCCGAGGACGCCGCGCGCCGCACGGAGGCCGCCGCCCAGGCGGCACGCGCGAACCTGGAGAAGGCGCAGACTCGGCTGCACTCCCTGCAGGGTGCGGCC
This sequence comes from Kocuria sp. CNJ-770, assembly GCF_001942375.1. Classification (NCBI taxonomy): domain Bacteria; kingdom Bacillati; phylum Actinomycetota; class Actinomycetes; order Micrococcales; family Micrococcaceae; genus Kocuria; species Kocuria sp. CNJ-770. The sequence goes on along the minus strand of NZ_MKJW01000078.1, from coordinate 149,914 downwards.
CTGGAACAGGAACGGGCCCTCAACACCGCCCGGACCCGGCTCGAGGAGGCCCGCCTCGAGGTGCCGGACGAGGACCTCGACCACGCCGTCACGGCGGCCGGTGCGGCGCTGGCCGCCGTCCAGGAGGAGATCGACGCGCACGAGGCGAACCTGACCGGCCTGGACGCCGACCGGGTGCTCGCGGACCGGCAGCTCGTGGCCGACCAGGTCGCCGGGCTCGAGCGGCTGCTCACCGACCGGCAGGGCCGCCGCAGCTCCCTGCTGGGCAAGCTCGAGGGCATGGGCCGCGACCGGGTGCAGCTGGTCCACGACCAGGCGGAGACCCGGCTCGAGGCGGCCCGGCGCCACCTCGCCGGGATCGAGCGGCGGGCCGAGGCCGCCCTGCTGCTGGAGCGCACCCTGCTGGCCCACCGCGAGCGCGCCCACGCCCAGTACGTCCAGCCCTTCCGCAGCGCGGTGGAGCAGCTGGGCCGGGCGGTCTACGGCCCGGAGTTCGAGGTCCTGGTGAGCGGCACCCTGGAGGTGGAGCAGCGCAAGCTCGACGGCGACTGGCTGCCGTTCCATGCCCTGTCCACGGGCGCCAAGGAGCAGCTGGTGATCCTCATCCGGCTCGCCACCGCGCTGCTGGTAGACCCGGAGGACGGGGTGCCGGTGCTGCTCGACGACGCCCTGGGCCACTCCGACCCGCAGCGGCTGCGCCGGCTGGCCTCGGCCATCACCACCGCCGGGGAGCGCACCCAGGTGATCGTGCTGACCTCCAACCCCGAGCGCTTCGCGAACCTGCGGGAGGCGCGGCGGATCGAGATGTGAGCGGCCCTGGGGTTCAGGAGGTCGGCCCTCCACCCACGGGTGGCATCGGGCCCACCACGTCGTAGGTCGCGCAGACGAACGCGCGGTTGCGGGCCACGTCCTTCAGCTCCAGGTCGAACCTGCGGGGGAACAGCGGCCGGCCCGCCCCGAGGGTGACCGGCGCGATGGAGACCATCAGCCGGTCCAGCAGCCCGGCCTCGGCGAACTGGGCGGCCAGGTCACCGCCGCCGACCACCCAGATGTCCTTTCCGCCGGCGGCGTCCGCGAGGTCGGCGTGGATCGGTGCCACCTGCCCCTGGGCGAAGCGGATGTCCGCCCCGGGAATGCCCGGCAGCTCCGCGTGGGAGACCACCCAGGCGGGCATGTCGTAGGGCCACTCCTCACCGGAGGCGTGCAGGTGCGCGCGGACCCACTCGTAGGTGGTGCGTCCCATCACGACCGCCCCGATCCCGGCGATGAACTCGTCGTAGCGGTGCGGACCCTCGGGGTCGGAGTCCTGCCGGAACAGCCACTCCAGGGAGTCCTGCTCGTCGGCGAGGTAGCCGTCCAGGGTGGCGGCGGTGTAGAAGACGGTGCGGGTCATCGGAGGCCTCCGGTACGTCGTTGCAACCATTCGATCGGGTCCCCGGCATCGGGGGTGACTCCGGCGCGGCGCAGCATCAGCCGGCCCAGCTGGCGCCGGTGCGCGGAGAACGTGAGCACGTGGGCGATCACGCTGCTGACGACGAAGCTCTCCGGCGGGTCGCACAGCGCGTCGATGATCCGGTCGCCCCACGCGGCTCTGCGGTCGATGTCCCGGACCATGGCCAGCCACCTGGGGGCGATCTCCCGGTGGCGATCCGCCAGTGCCACCGGATCGTCGTCCCCGGTGTCCGGGGCCTCGTGCCCCTCGATGGCCGCCAGCCAGATCTCCTTGGCCGTGACGAGGTGGCGCAGCACGTGGGCCAGCGACTCGTCGGGGCCGTCCCAGCCCAGGGGCGCGCTGTCCGGCACGTGCACCCTGCGGTACTCCTCCTCGGACACCGCTTGTGCCCGCGTCAGCAGGTCGCTGACGTCCTCGACGTCGTGGTGCAGCATCAGCTCCGTCACGTCGGCCGCCGCAGGCCGGGCCGTTGCGGCTTCGTGGGTGTCGACCCACAGCGAGGTCGGAGGGTGGAAGTGGATGCCGTTGGGAGCCGGCAGCCAGTGGCTCGTGCCACGCTCAGCGGTGGTGCTGGGGGGATGGCCGAACGCCTGGTGAAGGCGCGGGCGAAACCGTCGACGGACTCGTACCCCGCAGCCCACGCCGTCTCGGTCACCGACCGGCCTGACCCCAGTTCCCACGCCGCCCGCTCCAGCAGAACCCGGCGCCGCATCGTCACCGGCGGCTCCCCGGTGCCGCGGGTCAGCCGGCGGCTGAAGTGGTAGGGCGAGGACCAGGCCCCACCGGCCATGTCCTCGAGAGTGCGGTTGTTCTCGTCGAGCACCGCGTCGAGCAGCTCGCGTAGTCGGTCACGGTCTTGATCCTGCATGTCCCCAGTCTGGCCGGACCGAGCCGGTCAGCGCCCGACCGTCCTTGCTCTGTGCAGCGCCGCGTTGCGGGCGGCACGCCCTTCCGGACGTCAGAGGTCCGTGCTGCAGGCGGGCGTACGGGTGCTCGTCCTCCGTCGTCGATGGCCGATGACACACAAGCACGGCTGGCGGTCCGCCCTTGCCCCGGCTTCCTCGGGGGCGCACTGTGAGTGGCACACCCCAGGGCCGGCAGCGGCGAGTCAGATGCTGGAGCCAGGCCGGAGGAGATCAGCCCATGGGCCGCCGTTCCGATCCACCCCGTCGGCCGCCCGGCGCCGCGTGGGAACCCGATGCGGGAGCCGGTGCCGTGCACGGCCTGATGTCGGTGCTGGTCTTCGGCGCGCTGATGGTCGTCGTTCGCGCCCGGGGACGGCTGGGCCTGCCGTCCCCGGGCACGGACGACCTGCACCGGTCGGGAGGAACTCCATGACCCCGTCGACCCCGGCCCCCCGGGACACCGGCCGCCGCTCCCGGGACGGTTCCCCGGCCCGGCGCCGGCCCGTGACGGTCTTCCTCCTCCTGGCCCTGGGCCTGGGGTGGGCGGCGCTGACGGTCCCCGTGGTCATCGGGGCTCCGGTGGAGCCCTTCCTGCTGGCCATGACCTTCGTCGCACTGCTGGGCTCGGCCCTGCTGGTGACCCGCCTGGCGGACGGTCCGGGCGCGGTCCGGCGGTTGCTGGGCCGGGCCTTCGCCTGGCGCTTCGGCGCGGCACGCTGGGGGGTGGTCCTGCTGGGCATCCCGGTGCTCACCCTGGCGCTGGCCGCGGTCACCGGTACCCTGCGCAGTCCGCCGAGCGGCTGGGCGGCCGAGGCGGGGTGGTACCTGTTCAGCACCCTCGTCTACGGGGCCCTGGTGCTCAACCTGTGGGAGGAGACCGCGTGGGGCGGGTTCCTCCAGTCCCGGCTCACCGCCCGCCACGGACTGGTGGTCGCCGCGCTGCTCACCGGCCTGCCCTTCGCGGGGATCCATCTGCCGCTGTACCTGGCCGAGGGCTGGAGCGGGGAGACCGCCCGGGACCTCGTGCTGCTCTTCCTGCTCGTGCCTGTCTACCGGTACCTGCTGGGCATGCACCTGCTGGACACGGGCGGCAGCGTGCTGGCCATCGGTGTCCAGCACGCCTCCTGGAACGCCGCCGGGAGCCTCGGCGCGGTCGAGGGCGAGTGGCAGGTGATGGTGGCCGTGGTCCTGCTCACCCTCCTGATGGCGCTGGAGCGGCACGTCAGGGGCCGGGACGCCCGGCCCCTCGGCCGTGCCGCCGAGCGACGGGCCGCCGCCGGGTGGATCAGCCGGCGCGGGCCCGCCCCGGGGACCGCGGACGACGGTCGAGGATGACCGGGCAGTGCGGCGTCAGGCGGGCCCCGCCGCGTCGCCGGGCCGCCGGGCCTCCAGCAGGCCGACGAACATGGTCCGGTGCAGCCGGTCCACGTGCTGGTGGGAGACGTCCACGGCCGTCCGGCAGTCGCGGGCGGCCAGGGCACGGACCAGCCCGATGTGGTCGTGGTTGGACAGGTGCAGCTGGTCGATCGGGTACGGGATGAAGTAGCCGTAGAGCTGCTCGAGCACCCTGAGGTACTCCTCCGCGGCGTTCCCGACGGCGGCGGCCTCGGCGACCGCCCGGTGGAACTCGTCGTCGGCCTGGTGGTAGACGGACCAGCTCCGGGCCTCCGCCATTCGGCGGGTCAGTTCCTCGAGGTGCCGGAGGTGCTCGTCCGTGGCGCGGAGGGCGGCGAAGTGCGCCAGCGCGCACTCCATGAGCAGGCGGCGGTCGATCAGGCCGTGCACCTCCACGGTCTCCGCCGCCGGGACGACGAGCCGGCGCAGCGCCTCGGCGGAGGGCTGGTCGGCGACGAACGTGCCGCCGCTGCGCCCGCGCCGCCGGACCAGCACACCGTCGTCGGCGAGGCTCATGAGCGCCCGCCGGGCGGTCATCGGACTGACGGAGAGCCCGCGGGCGACCTCCTCCTGGTCCGGCAGCCGCTCGCCGGGCTGGAGCATGCCCAGCGAGATGGCCATGCCGATCCGCAGGCGCACCGCGTCGATGGCGTTGCGCCGCCCGAGGCCGCCGAGCACCCCGGCGCCGAGGGCGTCTGTGGGTGCGTCGTCGTGGGCCACGCCGTCCACTGTACGGCTCGGCATCGCGCCCCTTCCTTTATTGGATCAATTGGATCTAATATAGCTCGCGTATCCCGGACCAGCAGATCGGACCCCACATGCACCGCACGCTTTCCCTGGTCGCCGCGCAGGCCGCTCCGCGCCTGATCGGCGAACCGGTGTCCGCCTTCGCCGACGAGGTCGGCGAGATCCTCCGGACCCGCCCGGACACCCGGCTGGTCGTCTTCCCGGAGCTGCACCTGTTCGGGGACGGGGACCCCGACCGGCAGCGCACCGAGGCCCTGCAGGACAGCGCCCAGCCGCTGGACGGCCCCCGCACCCAGGAGCTCCGGCAGCTGGCCGGGGACCTCGGGATCTGGCTGGTGCCCGGCAGCGTCTGCGAGCGGGGCCCGGAGGGCCAGCTGTTCAACACCCAGCTGGTGCTCTCCCCCGAGGGCGAGCTCGCCGGCCACTACCGCAAGGTCTTCCCGTGGCGCCCGCACGAGCCCTACGACCCGGGCGACCGGTTCACCACCGTCGACGTCGACGGCGTCGGGCGGCTGGGACTGAACATCTGCTACGACGCGTGGTTCCCGGAGGTCACCCGCCAGCTGGCCTGGATGGGCGCCGAGGTGGTGCTCAACGTCGTGAAGACCACCACCCCGGACCGCCGCCAGGAGGTCGTCCTGGCACAGGCCAACGCCATCACCAACCAGGTGTTCGTGGTCAGCGTGAACTGCGCCGGCCCCGTGGGCGCCGGGCAGAGCCTCATCGTCGACCCGGAGGGACGGATCCTGGCGTCCTCCGCCGACGACCGGCCGGAGCTGCTCGCCGCGGACCTTGACCTCACCCACGTCGAGCGCGTGCGCGCCGAGGGCACGGAGGGGATCAACCGCATGTGGTCCCAGTTCCGCGCCGGCGAGAGCCCCATCGACCTCCCCGTCTACGGGGGCCGGATGGACCCGGCCACCTGGACCCCGCGACCCTTCACACCCTGAGGACCTCAGCATGGAAACGACGACCCTGACCCGCACGCTGCGGCTGCCCTCGCTGGTCCTCTTCGGACTGGCCTACCTCACGCCGATCATCGTCCTGGGCATCTTCGGCGTCATCGCCGAGACCTCCGGCGGCGCCGCACCGGCGTCCTACCTCGTGGCGCTGGCCGCGATGCTGCTGACCGCGCACAGCTACGGCCGGATGGCCGCGGCCCACCCCGTGGCCGGCTCCGCCTACACCTACGTCCGCCGCTCCATCGACTCCCGCGCCGGGTTCCTGGTCGGCTGGGCGGTGCTGCTGGACTACCTGTTCCTGCCCATGGTGATCTGGCTGATCGGCGCCTCCTACCTGAACGCCCAGTTCCCCGGTGTGCCCTTCGCCGCATGGATCCTCGGGTTCGTCGTGATCACCACGGTGCTCAACGTGCTCGGGATCAAGGTCGCGGACAAGGCCAACTACCTGCTGATGGCCTTCCAGCTCCTCGTCCTGGGGTTCTTCGTCGTCCTGTCGGTCGGCGCCGTGGTCTCCGCGGCCGGGCCGGGCGGGCTGGTGAGCGCCGAGCCGTTCCTCAGCAGCACCTCCGACCTCGGGATGGTCACGGCCGGCGCCGCCATCGCCGCGTACTCCTTCCTGGGCTTCGACGCCGTCACCACGCTCACCGAGGAGGCGGTCGAGCCGCGCAAGAACATGCCGCGGGCGATCATGCTCATCGCCCTGATCGGCGGCGGCATCTTCGTGGTCGTCTCCTACTTGACGCAGCTGGTCCACCCCGGCGGCCGGTTCGAGGACACCGCCTCCGCCGCGTCCCAGATCGCCCTGCAGATCGGCGGTCAGCTGTTCGGGGCGGTGTTCCTCGCCGGTCTCGTCGTCGCGCAGTTCGCCTCCGGTCTGGCCGCACAGGCCAGCGCCTCCCGGCTGCTGTACGCCATGGGCCGGGACGCCGTGCTGCCCAAGGCCGTGTTCGGCCGGCTGGACCCGCGCTTCCGCACTCCGGTGCTGAACCTGGTCATCACCGGCGCCGTGGGCCTGATCGCGATCTTCCTGGACGTGGCGACGTCCACCTCGTTCATCAACTTCGGGGCGTTCACCGCCTTCACCCTGGTGAACCTCGCGGTGATCTTCCACTTCGTGCGCGAACGCCGCGCCGGGCACCGGCTCAACGTCCTGAGCTACGTGGTGGTGCCCGCCGGAGGCGCCCTGGTGTGCGCCTTCCTGCTGTCCCAGCTCGACGCGAACGCCCTGACGCTGGGCTCCCTCTGGCTGGTGTGTGGGATCATCGCCCTGGCCGTGGTCACCCGCGGCTTCCGCGCCGCGCCGCCGGAGATGGCCGCCACGGAGCAGCAGGTGACCCACGAGGTCGCCTGACTCCCCTGCTGCGGAAGGAACGACGGAATGCGGATCGCCGTGGGCCAGCTCCGGTCCGGCACGGACGTGGGCGCGAACCTGGCCGCGATCGCGGCCCTCGTCGAGGACGCCGCCGGCCGCGGCGCCCGGATGGTGGTGCTGCCGGAGTACGCCGCCTACCTGAAGAAGGCCGTCGACGAGACCTTCCCGCAGGTCGCCGAGCCGCTCGACGGCCCGGTGGGCACCGAGCTGGCCCGCCTCGCCTCCCGCCACCGCGTGACCGTGGTGGCGGGCGTGGTCGAGGCCTCCGAGGTCCCCGGGCGTGCGCACAACACCCTGGTGGTCCACGGCCCCGACGGGCAGCGGATGGCGCGCTACCGCAAGATCCACCTCTTCGACGCCCAGGGTTACGCGGAGTCCCGCTTCATCGAGGCGGCACCCGCCCCGGAGCCGGTGGTCTTCGACGTCGACGGGCTGCGCTTCGGCCTGCTGACCTGCTACGACCTGCGCTTTCCGGAACTGGCCAGGGCGCTGGCCGACGCCGGGGCGCAGGTCCTGCTGAGCTGCGCGGCGTGGGTGCCCGGGGAGCACAAGCTGCGGCAGTGGCAGGCCCTGTCCACGGCGCGGGCCATCGAGAACGGGGCCTACGTCGTCGGGTCGTGCCAGGCGGAGCCGATCTCGATCGGCCACTCCCTCGTGGTCGACCCCATGGGCGCGACCGTGGCCGAGCTGGGCCCCGACCCCTCCCTCGCCGTGGCCGAGGTCCTGCCGGAGCTGATCAGCTCCGCACGGCAGCGCTTCCCGATGGCCGCGCAGCGACGGCTTCCCGCCCCCGGATGACGCGCGGTCAGGCCCGGAGCACCACCTGCGTGAGGTGGCTCACCTAGACTCGGGGCCACGGAGACGAGGGACGGACATGAGCATCGAGGACCAACGGCGCTCCCGGGCGGCGGCCACGGGATCACAGGAGCCGACGTCGGACGGTCGCGCCCGCTCCGAGGCCGTGGCCCGGGAGGCCGCGGCACCGAACGCCGACCTGGAACAGGCGCTGGCCGAGGTGCGGAAGGTCGGGGTCGAGGCCAGCGAGCTGCTGCGCACGGAAGGCCTGACGCCGGCCCGGCTCGTGCACTTCCCGCCGGGCGCCCGGTCCTATCCCCTGATCGGCCGGGCGATGTCCGGGGTCCGGTGCGGATACGGGTGGCACGTCGTCCGTGGCCTGGTCGTGGGCACGGACGGCCGGCTGTGGGCGCGCACACCGGGCCCCGACGCCACCCCGCACCACGACCTGGGCGCGTGGCGGCTGGAGGTGGAGCCGCCCGGCGGCCCGGGGAAGCTGCCGCCTCCCGTGGCGTTCGACGGCGCCTCCCTGCACACCGTGCGCCGGATCTCCGAGGACGAGCACCTGAAGGTCGACCTCATCGACCGCCTCACGGACGGCTATGCCCGGTTGCTCATCCTCCACCACCGGCAGCGGTCCTGAGGGGGCGAGTCACGGCCCGGACACGGCCCCTCCCGACGGGCGGACGCACGGCCTCTCCACACCGTCGTGCCGCGCAGTGCGTCACCGACGGCGGCCTGCCCTCCTCGTGCTTACAGTCGAAGCTGTGATTGCAAAAGGAAACGGACCGTCCGAGGTGCCCTTCCCCGGCCGGTGGCGGCAGCTGGTCACGACGTGCCGCCGGCGGACGGTGCGGCAGGTGATGACGCGTGAGCATGCAGCCCACTGACTTCAGCCTGCCCAACCTCCCGCTCAGCGCCCCGCTGCAGGCGGATCCGGGCCGGGAGCGCGGCGTCTACTCCTGGTGGCTGGACACCACCCGCTGCCCCACCCCCGAGGCGGCCGGCCTGCTGCAGCTGCCGGACGTGCCGCGGCTGGTGCACGCCTCCGGCGGGGCGGAGCTGCTCTACGTGGGCCGGGCCCGCCGCAATCTGCACCAGCGCATCGTGGGCCAGCACCTGCGACGCACCCGGTCCTCGGCGCTGCGGCGCACCCTGCTGGCGGTGCTGCTGCCGGGCGACCCGTCCTGGCGGGAGGGCGCGGCCCTGGACGGGCGGGGCCGCGTGGTGCTCGGCGAGGCGCAGGAGCAGCGGCTCACGAACTGGATGCAGGAGCACCTGCTCCTCGGCTGGGCGGTCTGTGAGACCAAGGACGACGTCGACGCGCTGGAGCAGCGGTGGATCGCCGAGCACCGGCCGGTGCTGAACACGGACGGCACCGATCACGGCGCTCAGCTGGCCGAGTTGAAGGAGACCTTCCGCGCGGGCCTGCCCCGGCGGCCCTGACCCCGGCACACGGGGTCCTTCTCGACCACGCCGGCCATCGGCCGCACGTCCCGGAGCTGCTGCGGCGACCCCACGGTTCGCACGGCAGGCCGCCGCCCCGGCGGCTCACCACTTACACTCGGAGCGTGCCGAGAACCCCCAGCACGCACCGCTCCCGAGGGCCGAAGCACCCCACGCTGGCCGACGTCGCCCGCGCCGCCGAGGTCGACCCGTCGACGGTCTCCCGCACGCTCCGCCGGGGCGAGGACAGCGCCCGGACCGAGCGCGCCCGGCGGATCTGGGCGGTCGCCCGCGCCCTCGACTACCGCCCCAACCTCGCCGCCGCAGCGCTGCGGACCAACCTGACCCGCCTCATCGCCGTCTTCATCCCCCGGCTGCGGGACGAGGTGCTCGCGCTGATGTACGAGGGCATCGAGGAGACCCTGGAGGCCGCGGGCTACCAGTGCGTCGTGCTCGCCACCGGTGACGACCCCGACGTCCAGCTGGCCAAGCTGCAGATCGCCCTCCAGCGCCGCGTGGACGGCGTGCTGGTCGGCGACGCCGTCATCGGCTCGCCGTTCCTGGCGCGCGTGCGCGCCGCCGGGATCCCCTGCATCCTGTTCAACCGGCCTCGGCGCGGCTACCGCTCGATCACCATCGACGACCGGGCGGGCGGGCGGATGGCCGCCGAGCACCTCCTCGCCCGGGTCGAGGGGCCGCTGGCCGTCTACGGCGCCATGGACCACGCCCAGAACCTGATCCACCGGGTCGACGGCTTCCTCGACGCCTGCCGCGCCGCCGGCCGGGCGGTCGACCCGGAGCTGGTCTTCCACGGCGGCCTCTTCGCGGAGGACGGGCTCGGGATGGCCGAGCGGCTACTCACGCTGCCCGACCCCCCGCAGGGCATCTTCGCCGTCAACGACGCCGCGGCCGTCGGCGTCCTGGGCGAGTACGTGCGCCACGGCGCCCGCCCCGGGGAGGACGTCTTCGTGGTCGGGTTCAACAACGTCTTCCTCGCCCGGGTGATGTCCGTGCCCCTGACGACGGTCGCCAGCCCCATGCGGGAGCTCGGTGCCGCCGCGGCCACCGCCCTGCTCGAGCTCATGGCCGGCGGCCGGCCCACGTCCCGGGTCATGCCCGTCGAACTGCTCGTGCGCGCCTCGACCGGCGGACCCGGCCGACGGGCCAGGACCGAGGCGCTTCCCGGGGCCTGAATCCCCCGCCGCCGGAGACCTTCCCGTCGACGACGAAATGCAATCGATTGCGAAAACCGTTGACCCCGGCCGCCCCACCCCCTAGCGTTCGAGACATGGCTCACGTCCGCGGCGGAGCCCGGCCGGCACCCGACCGGCCACCTCCGCGGTGGACCACGACCGGCACGCCGCCGGACGGAGCCGCCGCCCGGCGGCGCGTCGCCGGGGACGGGCGCTGCCGGAGACCCTCCGGCACCGCACCGTTCCCCACCGACGGGCCGAGACCCCCGACGAGGGAGGACCCCGATGCCGTTCGACGTGGTGGAGGCGACCCAGCGGGTCCAGGAGCAGATCGACCGGCTCTCCCGGCTGCGCGCTGAGGACCGGCCCGGCTGGAGCCGGCAGGTCTTCGGCGAGCCCTACCGCGAGTCCCGCGCGTGGGTCGCCGCGACGATGCGGGAGGCGGGGCTGGAGGTCCACCGGGACGCCGCCGGGAACCTCGTCGGCCGGCTGGCCGGCACGAGCCCCTCCGCCCCGGCGCTGATGACGGGCTCCCACACGGACACCGTCGACGGCGGGGGCCGCTTCGACGGGGTGGTCGGCGTGCTCGGGGCGATCGAGGCCGCCCGCAGCATCCGCGAGTCCGGCACCCCGCTGAGCCGGGACCTGCTCGTCTTCGACTTCCTCGGCGAGGAGTCCAACGAGTACGGGCTCAGCTGCCTGGGCAGCCGGACCATGGCGGGAGAGCTGACCGCCGCCGACCTGGACCGGCGCAATTCCTCCGGGCGGTCGCTGGGCAGCGCGTACGATTCCTTCGGCCTCGACCCCTCCGCCCTGCTGGATCCCGCCCGCACGGCCCCGGGGCCGCTGCACGGGTACGTGGAGCTGCACATCGAGCAGGGACCGACCCTCGAGCGGGAGGGCGAACAGATCGGCGTGGTGACCTCGATCTGCGGGATCGAGCGCTTCGTGGCCCACTTCGCCGGCCGCGAGGACCACGCCGGCACCCGTCCGGTCGCGGACCGGCACGACGCCATGGTCGCCGCCGCCGAGGCCGTCCTGGCCGTGCGCAGCGAGGGGTGCGGCGCCCCCGGCGTCGCCACCACCACGCACGTGCGCAACCGCTCCTCCTCCCCCAACGTGGTGCCCAGCGCGGTGGACGTCTCAGGGGAGCTGCGCAGCATCGACCGGTCCTGGCTGACCGGGGCCAAGCGGCGCCTGGGCGAGCAGATCCTCAGCGCCTCCCGGGGCTACGGCGTGGACGTGGACTTCGACTGGACCTCGGACAACGAGATCGTCGAGGCCCACCCGCGCGCCTACGACCTCGTCGCGGCGACGACCGCGGAGCTGGGCTACTCCTGGCGGCCCGTGCCCAGCGGGGCCACCCACGACGCCGTGCACCTGGCCTCCCTCGCGCCGATGGCGATGATCTTCGTGCCCTCCCGCGACGGCCGCAGCCACTGTCCTGAGGAGTGGACCGACGCCGCGGACATCGGCCGCGGCGTCCACGTCCTGGCGGAGACCCTCCGCGCCCTCGACACCGCCCGGCTGTGACCGTGCGCCCCGCACCGGGCGTCCTGCCCGCCCCGACCCTCGAGCTCCCGTTCCGTCATCCCGTTCTGGAGGGACCCGCATGAGACCGCTGTCCGAGTACGTCAACCTCCCCTTCCTGTGGGTCTGCGCCCTCGGCGTCTTCGCCGTGATCATCCTGCAGACCGTCATCTACGTGCGGGCCGCCCGGACCGCCGGGCCGGACCTCGGGTTCACCAAGGAGGACCTGCGCCGGTCCTTCAAGTCCGGCGGCATCGCCGCGATCGGCCCCTCCCTCGCGGTGGTCGTCGTGGCCATCGCGCTGCTGCCGCTGTTCGGCGCGCCCGCCGTGCTCGTGCGCATCGGCCTCGTCGGCTCGGCCGCGACCGAGACCTCCTCGGCCAACCTCGCGGCCGGGACGATGGACGCCGAGCTCGGCGGCGCGGGCTGGACCCCCGAGGTCTTCGCCGTCGCATTCCTGGCCATGAGCCTCTCGGGCGGGCTGTGGATGCTGGCCACCCTGGTCCTCACGCCCATGCTCAAGCGCGGGGACACGAAGCTGCGGTCCGTGAACCCCGCCCTGATGGCCATCGTGCCCTCGGCGGCCCTGCTCGCGGCCTTCGCCTCCCTGGGCGTCGCCGAGCTGCCCAAGGGCAGCGTGCACGTCATCACCGTGGCCACCTCGGCGCTGGTGATGGCCGTGTGCCTGGTCCTGACCAAGCGCCTGAACGCCCCGTGGCTGCGCGAGTGGGGCCTCGGCATCTCCATCATCGTCGGGCTGGTCGTGGCCTACTTCGCCCACGGCGCGGGCCTCGGCCCCGCCGCCTGACCCCCGTCGCGATCCCCAGGAGCTCCCATGGCCACCACCACCAGCTCAGCAACCGCCGCCTACGCGGCCTACGACCGCACCACGTCCCGATGGGGCCGGATCACCATGACCATGGGCCTGCTGCTGTCCCTGGCCGGCCCCGCCTACCTGCTGTTCTTCAGCGGCCTGGACATCCCGCTCTCCACCGTGGTCACCGCCTACCTGGCCGTGGCCGCGGTCTTCGCCGTGCTCGCGATCGTCGAGCCCCTGACCTACTTCCCGGTCCTCGGACCGGCCGCGATGTACCAGGCTTCATGATCGGCAACATCGCCAACAAGCTGCTGCCCTCGGCGATCGTGGCGCAGGCCGCCATCGACGCCAAGCCCGGCACCCGCCGCTCCGAGCTGGCCGCCGTGATGGCGATCTGCGGCGCCGCCGTGGTGCACATCTTCTCGCTGCTGATCTTCGTCGGCATCCTCGGCACCTGGCTCGTCAGCATCGTCCCCGCCTCGATCACCGAGGTCGCCCAGCTCTACATCTTCCCCGCCATCATCGGCGCCGTGATCGTCCAGCTGGCCGCCTACGTCAAGCAGCCGCGGATCACGATCATCGCCCTCGCCGTCGGCGCGGTGGTCCAGCTCCTGCTCGTGCCCGTCCTGGGCCCGACGTTCCGGAACTTCGCGACCGCCGTGGTCGTGCTGCTGACCATGGTGCTGGCCTGGGTGCTGCGCAACCGGAAGACCCGGCACGCCGGTCCCGGGGACGAAACCCTGCTGTGATCCCACGGCCTGCCCACCCGGACGGGCCGCCCGCGCTCTACGCCCACGAATCCCACGAAAGGACGTCATGACCACCACCGTTCCCGAGGTCCCCACCGCGCTGCGCGACGACCTGCACGAGCTCTACCGCCACCTGCACCGGAGCCCCGAGCTGTCCATGCAGGAGCACGCGACCGCCGAGCTGATCCGCGACCGCATGGAGGCGCTGGGCTGCGAGACGTTCGTGTGCGGCGGCACCGGCGTCGTCGCCGTCCTGCGCAACGGCGAGGGGCCCGTCGTCGGCTTCCGCGCCGACACGGACGCCCTGCCCCTGGCCGAGGACACCGGCCTCGACTACGCCTCCACGGCCCGCGGCACCCTGCCCGACGGCACTGAGGTGCCGGTGATGCACGCGTGCGGCCACGACACCCACATCACCAGCGCGATCGGCGCCGCGACCCTGCTCGCCGGCGACCGCGACGCGTGGGCGGGCACGGTCGTGTTCCTGTTCCAGCCCGGCGAGGAGACAGCCGAGGGCGCCCGGGCCATGCTCGACGACGGGCTGTGGGACCGGGCCCCGCGCCCGGAGGTCGTCTACGGCCAGCACGTGTGGCCGGGCCGCGCCGGGCAGGTCGAGATCAGCACGGGCCCGGCCATGGCGATGGCCGACAGCTGGCGGGTCACCGTGCACGGGCGCGGCGGGCACGGCTCCCGCCCCGAGGACACGATCGACCCGGTCGTGCTGGCCGCCCACATGATCGTCCGGATGCAGAGCATCGTCTCCCGCGAGGTCCCCGCCCAGCAGTCCGCCGTCATCACCGTCGCGACCTTCCACGCTGGGCTGAAGGAGAACATCATCCCGCCGACGGCGGTGTGCACCGTCAACGTCCGCAACCTCGACCGCGCGGTCCGGGAGAAGGTGCTCGCCGCGCTGCGCCGCGTGATCCTCGCGGAGGCCGACGCCTCGGGCGCACCGGCCCCGGACATCGAGGAGCTCTACACCTTCCCCCTGCTCGTCAACGACCCTGCGGAGACGGCCGCGCTCAAGCAGGCCCTCGGGTCCGTCCTGGGCGAGGGAAACGTGCTGGACCGTCCCGCCCAGATGGGCAGCGAGGACTTCGGGCACCTGCCCGACGCCATCGGGGTGCCCGGCGTCTACTGGTTCTTCGGCGGCACGCCCGACGACGTGCTCGACGGCGGGAAGCCGGTGCCGACCAACCACTCGCCCTTCTTCGCCCCGGTCATGGAGCCGACCCTCACCACGGGCGTGACCGCCGCGGTCACGGCGATCCTCTCCCGCCTGGGCGTCGCCCGATGAGCGCCCGCGCGGACACCGCCCTGCTCGAACTCTCCGCCCGGGAGCTCTCGGCCGCGATCCGGCAGCGGAGCGTGTCCGCGCGGGAGGTCCTCGAGGCCCACTTCGCCCGGATCGACGCCGTGAACCCGGTGATCAACGCCGTGGTCACCCAGGTCCGGGAGCAAGCCTACGCGGCCGCCGCCCAGGCGGACGAGCTGACCACCACCACGCCCGCCGACGAGCTGCCGCCGCTGCACGGGGTGCCCATGACGCACAAGGACACCCACGCGACCGCCGGGATCCGCACCACCCTCGGCTCTCCGGTGTTCGCCGAGCAGGTGCCCGACCACGACGACCTGGTCGTGGCGCGCTTCCGGGCCGCCGGGGTGATCAGCACCGGCAAGAACAACGTGCCGGAGTTCGCCGCCGGCTCGCACACCTTCAACGAGCTCTTCGGCACCACGCACAACCCCTACGACCGCACCCGCAGCGCCGGCGGCTCCAGCGGCGGGGCGGCCGCGGCGATCGCGTCCCGGATCCAGCCGCTGGGGGACGGCTCGGACATGGGCGGGTCGCTGCGCAACCCGGCGGCGTTCTGCAACGTGGTCGGGTTCCGGCCCTCCGCCGGGGTGCTGCCGCTGGCGCCGTCTGCCGACGCCTGGGCGTGGCTCGCACGCTGCGGGCCGATCGCCCGCAGCGTGGACGACGTCGTCCTGGCGATGTCCGTGCTCGCCGGACCGGACCCCCGGGTTCCGCTGGCCTGCCCGGTGGAGCGGGCGGCGTTCCGCACGCTGGCCGCCGAGGAGCTGCCCGAGCCCGACGCCCGGCCGCTGGCCGGGGTGCGGATCGGGCTGAGCACGGACTTCGGGGTGGGCGTGCCGGTCGAGGCGGAGATCGTGGAGGTCCTGAGGGACCAGGCGCGGGTGTTCGAGGAGCTCGGGGCCGTGGTCGAGGAGGCGGTGCCGGACCTGCGTGACGCCGACGAGGTGTTCGATGTGACCCGGGCCTTCGACATGGCCGTGAACCTGCGGACCGTGGTCGCCGAGCACCGGGAGCTCGTGAAGCCGGAGGTCGTCTGGAACGTGGAGAAGGGGCTCGCGCTCACCGCCGGGCAACTGATGGACGCCGCCCTGGCGCGCACCCGCCTGCACGAGGCGACCCGGGCGTTCTTCGGCGACTACGACCTGCTCCTGTGCCCCACCTCCCAGGTCCTGCCGTTCCCGTCCGAAGAGCGGTGGCCGCGGACCGTGGCGGGCGTGGAGATGCAGACCTACGTGGAGTGGATGCGCTCGGCCACGCTCATCTCGGCGACGGGCTGCCCCGCGGTCTCGGTGCCGGGCGGGTTCAACCCGGGCGGGCTGCCGGTCGGGCTGCAGCTGGTCGCCGCCCACGGCCGGGACGTCGAGCTGCTGCGTGCCGCCCGCGCCTACGATGTCGCGACCCGCCACGCGGACCGGGCGCCCGTGCTCTAATGCAGATCGGCACTGCGCCGGACGCTGCCGGCGGTCCTTCAGACCGGTGACGCCAGTCGGACAGAGAGACGTCGTGCTGGACAGCCGTCGCCGGGTGATCCCGCATGCGGACGCAAAGGACCGGCTCATTATGTGGGTGACCGATCACCTGTTGCTGGGGTGGTGCCGTGCGGGCCGAAGGACGAGACAGACGCACTCGAGGCCCAGTGGATCGAGGAGCACCAGCTGGCGCTCAATATAGGTGGCACCGAGCCCGGCCGTCTCCTCATGGACCTGAAGCGCGGATTCATGACTGCCATCACCCGCCCAGGCTGAGGCATTCTTTCTCCGCATGAGACTGAGGTGCGGGCGGCGACCGGCGTGAGCGGAGAATGCCGCGCACAGTTTCGCCGAACCGAGACCGTGTCCCTACTTCACCACGTCGAACGATGAGCATCCCTAGTCAGGGCGATAAAGCACGTGACTACGGATTCAGCAGCGCCGCTTCGTTCAGACTGAAAAAGACGCGCGAGTGCCGCGATCAATTCCTCCCGTGAAACGGCGCCGACATCGCGGAGCATCATCGCGCACGCGAGACCAAGTTCATCGTCGTGGATCTGCTCCACCTTTCGAGCAGTTCCGTTCGCGGGAACGCGTACACGATCGACAGGTCGGTTCGGCAGGTCCACGAAAGCATCGTCACGCGCCACTTCCGCCAGCTCGATGGCAGCATCGATGTTGTCACGGACCCGGTAGCCGATCCGTCCGATGCCCCACGCCGATCGGAGACGGTGGTGAATCAGGTCGATGTGGACCGGTCCCTCGACCTCCGCGATTTTCTGCACCGCGGAGGCCAGGTCGGACCGACTCTCCTTCTCTGCCGGGTCCGCCCACCGAGGACGTTGCCCGACTTCGGCGAGCACGTACTCGGTCGACCACGAAGGCACAGACGAGTGCTCGACCGGTGCGGTCTCGACCTTGGGCCGTCCCAAGCGAGTCGGTGCGACTCCCGCGTCGGTGTCGTCTGCCTCGCGGACAGCATTCTCGATGGCCGCCCGCAGACGCTCCTCCTCACCCTTGCGGTCGCGGTACCAGGCGGTGCCCCAGATCCTGTGCAGCCGCCAGCCGAGCCCCTGGAGGACCTGCTCACGCAGACGATCGCGGTCCCGGGCCGCCGGCGCCGAATGGTACTGGTATCCGTCGCACTCGACACCGAGAGCGAAGATCCCCGGGCGCTCCGGGTGCCGGACTCCGATGTCGATGCGATAGCCGGCCGCGCCCACCTGGCATTCCAGGACATAGCCCCAGGAGCGGATGACACCGACCACCGA
This sequence comes from Kocuria sp. CNJ-770, assembly GCF_001942375.1. NCBI lineage: Bacteria > Bacillati > Actinomycetota > Actinomycetes > Micrococcales > Micrococcaceae > Kocuria > Kocuria sp. CNJ-770. Next base: position 132,492 of record NZ_MKJW01000078.1, on the reverse strand, counting down.
CTCCTCGAACGGGCTCTCAGGCCCGAGCCCGCTGGCACCCAGGTCGACGGCCAGCGATTTCCGCCCTCGTTCGGCATAGTCGAGATAGGCGCGCAAATGTTCCACGCTTTCGTTCTCGGACGGCGGTATGTTCCCTGCTCTCAGCGAGGCGACGACCTCGACCCGCTGCCGAGCACGAGTGATGGCCACGTTGAGCCGCCGCCACCCCTTGGGCTTGTTCAGCACGCCGAAGTTCGTGGTGATCTTTCCCGCTTCGTCCGGGCCGTATCCGATGGAGAAGATGATGACGTCGCGCTCGTCGCCCTGCACGGATTCCAGTGACTTGATGAAGAAAGCGTGCAGACGGTCGGCGTTGTCGAAGAACCGATCGAGGTCTCGTCGCGTTTCTCGCGCCTTGTCGAGAGCGTCGTAGATCGCCTCCGCCTGAGCCGTCGAGAAGGTGACGACGCCGAGGGTGAGATGCGGCCGGTTGGTGAAGTGATCGATTACCCGGTCCGCGACCATCGCCGCTTCGAGAGGGTTGTCCGCTCCCCCACCACGCCGGTAGACGCCTCCCGCGTGGAAGAACTCGACGCCGACCTCCGAGCCGTCGGACTGAGCGCTCGGGTAGGTGACCAGCTTCCCGTCGTAGAACTTCTGGTTGGAGAACGCGATCAAGTCCTCATGGCGGCTGCGGTAGTGCCACTTGAGACCGAGGTTGTTGAAGGCACCACAGCCCTTGGTCAGCTCCAGCACGGACTGAAAATCGGAGACGTCGGTTTCTCCGTCCCCTTCGTCGTCCCCGACGCGCTCGAAGAACGACGTCGGGGGCAACTGCTTGTCATCGCCGGCCAAGATGAGCGCCTGGCCGCGGTAGATGCAGTTGATGGAGTCCCCCGGGGGTGACCTGAGACGCCTCGTCGAAGATGACGACGTCGAATTTCATGTCAGGAGGCAGGTACTGGCTGACCGCCAGCGGGGACATCATGAAGCACGGCTTCACGGCCAACGCGGTGTTGCGCGTTCGTGCGATCAGCTCACGGACCGAAAGGTGACGGGATTTCTTCATCCCCTCTCGTCTGATGACGCCGGGCTCGCCGACGGCGGTCATCGACGGCCGTCGCGCATTGACCGCGCGCATGATGTCACTGGCTGCGTTGAGGATCAGCTCTTTGTCGAGGTCCTGGTACCGGGCGACGAGATCATCCCGGTCATCTGCCCCGAACGGTTCGAGCCGGTCGTCACTCTGGAAGACGTGGTCGACCCACGACCTCAGCAGCGCCCGTTCGGCCACATCGGCGACAGCATCGGATGGGAGTCCCTCTTTGACGCAGAATTCGATCGCGGCATCGAGCCCGAGCACGGCGAGCTGCTCCCGCGCTTTCACGTGCGCGAACCATTCATCCTGCCCGGCGCTGTCCTCCTGCAGCTCGCGGATGAACTCCGCCGCGTTGCGATACTCGTCCAGTTCGCTCAGCAGTTCAGCATGTCGTGCCTCTGCGAACGCGTGCACGATGCGCCCTCGGGCCTCAGCCCACTTCTCGAGCGCCGGCGCCAGATTGTCGGTCCGCGACGAGGTGGCCAATGCCTCCACCTGACTCACGGTGAGAGGTCCACCCGCGAGCGAGCGCATGCGCGCGGCCCATGCCAACGAGTCGTCGAGCGCCGCCAAGTCCGTGTCGACACCCCTGTAGTGGCCGCCGAACATCTCCGCGAAGGCGTCCGCATCACGGTCGAAGCCGTCCCGAACCTTCACGGTGGAGGAGTGAAGCGTCAGGAGCTGTCCTGCCTCATCGAGGGTGACGGCTCGTCCGACTGCTGCGTCGATCGTGGCCACTCGGGCCGCCGTCTGCTTCAACGGCTCGACGTGCACGTCCAACCACGCTGTCGACGTGCCGATGGGGGCCAGGAGCAGATCGTTTCTCCCCGCCAGCAGGTGCCGGACGCAGGGATCGCTTCCAGTGCTCGAGGTCCTCGGTGATCTCCTGCACCAGGGCGCGATACGCAGCGGGAGGCTCGTCGACGGCCAAGTAGCACATCAGTGCGGACGGCATTTCGCCCTCTCGCACGAGACGCATGGCCGAGTGTGCCGTCCGCAATCCCTGGGCGACTTCGACGAAGTCCGTCTCCGCCGCACTCCAGTACGGCCCCAACGCCCCGGAGTGCTGTTCGACAGCAGATGCGTATTCGTCCGCCGCCTCTCCCCACGCAATGGCAAGATGCAGGTGCTCGATGCCCGCCTCGACGTCCGTTGAGTCGTTCAACAGTGCGGTCACGGCTCGCTTGTCCGCGCGATATGCGCCCGACAGCTTCTTCAGGCCCTTGTGGACGTTGACGAAGCGATCGTGGAGCTCGGCCACAGGAGCGTTAAGCGCCTCGTCGGTAAAGTACTCACGGGCCCTCGTCTGCACGGCGTGGAAGCGGACGATGCGCTCTTCGAGGACGGCAAGTGCCTCTTCAGCCGCCGCGTGCCCCTCACGCGTCAGCCAATCCGGATGGGGTCGCGGCGTCTCGAACCCGAGGGCGACCAACCCCAGGATCCTCTCCGCGTCCTCGTACGTCTCCACCGAGGGCATTCCGAGACGCTGTGCAAACCCGCGCAGCTGGTTGAGACACTCTTCCAGGCGGCGTGAGGCGGCCTCGAACTCGGCGGCGAGCTGTTGTGCTGACGCGGCCGTCAGACTTCCCAGGACGATGGGCGTGGGGTCCGAGGCGATGGGCGACGGCGCATCCGGCACGTGGTCGGGGGCCGGCATGGAGGTCCACGGAACACCGGCGCCGTTCAGGAACGCCTTCTCGGCGGACGCGACCGCACCGATGCCGGCCCCCAGCTTCTCGCGGCCACCGGTCAGCTCGTCCCAGCCCGCTGTGGTCAGCCATGCGTCCAGCACCCCGGGCGGCCGGCGCACGTGCTGTTCTTCGAGGAGGGTCACGAGCGTGCTAGCCTCGCTGGGGCGCACCAGTCCGAACGACGCAGCCAGTACTGCGTGCGTCGTCGTGACGCCTTCCAGTTCTTCGAGTGCGGAATTGGCCTGGTAGAGGCGTATCTCGAGGGACGACGGGTCCAGGACCTCGCGCCACAGGTACGTGCTTCCCTGCTCCGCGGGCCCCCATGCGCGTCGGAGCCGCTGGACGGTCTGCTGGAACGACTGGTAGTCGGCCTGGCTCAGGTCTGCCGGCAGCAGCTCGGGCATCGGCGCCGCAGGTGCGTGGACCAGGTGGCTCAGAAGTCCGATGACCTGGTGCAGCGACATGCCCAGCGGCAAACGCACCTCGTTCATCGCCTCTGCGTACGCATTGAGACGTTGCCGTTGGTCGGTCACGCTCGTCCGCGAGAGGGCGTCCATGCCTCGGGGCGGGATGGGTACGGTGTCGAGCGCCTTGGCGAGGCTCAACGCCACTTCCTTGCGGCTTGCCTTGTGGCTGTGCAGCTCCAGCAGATAGTTCTCCAGGCCGGCATCGGCCAAGCGGTTGCGTACCACCTCCAGTGCGGCTGCTTTTTCAGAGACGAACAGCACGCTCTTGCCGGCGTGCAACAGGGCGCCGATCATGTTCGCGATGGTCTGGGACTTGCCTGTGCCCGGCGGGCCGTCCATCACGAAGCTCTTGCCTGCCACCGCTGCGGCAATCGACGCCCTCTGGGAGGAATCTGCGTCCAGGACGAGGGGCATGTCCTCCGGGGGCGCCTGGTGATCGATGTCGGACGCCGGGATGGGGTCGAAAATGAACTCCGGGCTCTGCGACGCCGGGTCCCGCGTGCCGAGCGCTTGCACCACGGGGTGGGCAAGGACCAGTTCCTCGTTGTCCAGCAGGTCGCGGTACATCGCCTCCTTGTGGAAGGAGAACGTGGACAGGAGCACGGTCGGCTCCACGCCCCAGTGGGCGTACTGGCGCACCGATCTCCTGACGCTCTCCAGAAGGTCGTCGACGCTGGATGCCCCGGTCGTTTCGACGTCCGGCAGCGTGACACCGAGTTCACGCATTCTGAGCGTCAGTGCCGGATTGAGAACCACGTCGTCGTCGCCCACGGTGAGCGTGGGCGTGCCCTTGGGCCCCGACGGGTGGAGCTCGACGGGAACGAGCAGCAGCGGGCTTGACATCGACGTCCCGTCGACGTCCTCCCAGTTCAGCATGCCCAGCGCCACGTACAGGACGGTCAGCCCTCGATCGAGGTACTCGGCGTTGGCCTTCCGCATGAGGTTCCGAAGCGCGGCCCCCAGCTCTGCGTCGGGACGGGGACTGTGGAGCACTGCGCCTTTGGTGTCTGCATCGACCACAGGATCGGTGGTCGATTCGTCATCCTCCTCGGGCGGGTCGTCGCCGTCCTGGACCCGCCGGTCGGGGGCGCCCTGAAACCTCCATTCCGTGCCCGCCGACAAGCCGGAGAAGATTTCCTGAGGATCCGGACGGTTGATGGCCACGGTTCCGGACTTGCTGGCCTTGAACTTGATGAGTCGATTGACGCCTGAAAGGTTCACCAGCCCTTCGCGCCACACCTCGAGAGCAGCCGCGACTTCGGTGCGTTCCTTCATTTGCCCACCGTCCACATCTTTTGATCCCCCTGTGCTCAGCGCCTCTGCCCTGGGATCCTCCGGACAGGATTTTGCACCAGTTAAGTTTCATACTGTAGGTGCTGCAACCACGCAAGCGGACTGAACGAATGGCTGCAACATGCCGACCTCAGTAGGACCAGCGTTCCTGGCGGCTCTCGAGAGGCCCTCCAGGGGCGTGCACGACGATGGGGCTCTGCACGGCCCCTGCGGCCGTTGAATCTGCCTCCTCAGTGAAGCGGCTGTTCAAGCACCATCACCAGTCACGCGGTGACCATCTTGTGCCGCCCTGCAACAGGCAGGGCTCCAGGCCTGTGCCACAGACCGAGGAGTCCTGCACTTCAAAAAAAATTAGCAACCCTCGGGACTTCAAAAAATAAAGCTGGCCAGTCGTGCGATGTCCCAGTCCGCCCTTACAGTCGGATATCGGATTGCAGATGAAAACAGGCCTGCCGGATGCGTCCCCTGCAAAGAGGACGCGACCCACGAAATCGTCGTCGTGGCGGCGACCTCGCTGCGATTCCGGAAACGCTTCGAGGAGAGGAAGAACGCCGTGACGACTGCAGAGCCGGTGGACGTGGAGTCGGCCTGGATCACCCTGGCGGACCGTGTGTCCGAGGTCCGCGCGGGCTCCCCGCTGGCCCGGGTCACGATCCTGGTTCCCACTCCGGCCAGTGGCCTCGACGTCATCCGGCGCCTCGCGCGGGAGGCGGCTCGCGGAGGCGGGCAAGGGATCGCCAATGTGCGCGCCGTGACCGTCGACCAGCTCGCCACGGAGATCTTCCTCCTCGTCGACGCTGCCCGGTCCCGCAAGCCGCTCACCCCGATGGTGCGGCAGGCCGCCGCGGCGGGGCTGCTCGCCGTGGAGCCCGGGCGCTTCGATTACTGCGCGGACCGCCCCGTCACCGCCCAGGCCCTCGCCCGGTGCTCGGCCACCCTCGACGGCATCGAGCTCGATCCCACCGGAGCGCCTCCGGTCGTCTCCGAGGTGCACCGCGCCCACCAGGCCGTCACCGCAAGGCTGGAGGGCGGCTTCTGGTCCCGCCACGAGGCGCTGACCACGGCCGCGGAGCGGATTGCCGCAGGCAAGGCCGGCGACATCGGCACCGTCCTCGCCTTCGCCCTGCCGACGGCCACCGAGCCGGCCACCGCCGCGGTCCTCGAGGCGCTCGGCCTCGACGACAGCGACGTTTTGAACGCCGGTCGCCCCGACCTGGCCGGAGCTCACTGGACGAGCGCCTCCGACCCCGAGGACGAGGCTCGTGCCGCCGCTCGGGCAGTGGCGTCCTGGCTCGCAGGCGGCGCCCCGGGCCACCGCATCGGCGTCTTCTGGTCCTCGGGGGAGATCTACCGTCCGCTCGTCGCCCGGCGGCTGCAGGATGCGGGCATCGAGTTCAACGGCCCGGCCCCTGTGCAGCTCGTCGACACCCCCATGGCCCGCAGCGTCCTGCGGCTGCTCGATCACCTCCCCGCGCCCGGGGAACTGCTGTCCGTTCGCCCGTTGCTGGACGCGATCGCCGAGGGCCTTGTGCGCCACCGGGATCTCCCCCTGCCCTCCTCCGCGGCCTGCGAGCGCCTGTGGGTCAACCCCGTGAGCACGGAGGACGACGACGCCGAACCGGTGGCAGATCCCGGCGACCAGGGCACCGCCGCGGCGGAGGACCGCGCAGCAGAGAAGAAGCGGAAGCGCAGAGAGGCCCAGCGGGAGTTCGATGCCTTCCACCAGGCACTGTCCGCCCAGCTGCACGAGGTCGGACAGGCCGGCTCGTGGAGTGCTGCCTCCGAGGTCCTTCTGCGCCTGGTGGACGACTTCCTGACCGCCACCGGCCCAGAGGAGCCCACCCGGGCCGCGGCCCGGACGATGCTGCGGGACGCCCTCACGGACCTGGCCGACCTCGACGGCTGCGGGTCGACCCCGGAGTCGCGGACCGTGGCGCACACCGTGCAGGAGGTCATCACCGCCCACCGCTCGAGGACCGGGCGCATCGGCACCGGCGTGACCACCGGCTCGCTCGGCGACGCCCTGGGCCGCGACATCGACCATGCCGTGTTCCTGGGCCTGGCCGACGGTCTCGTACCCGTCCATGCCCGGGAGGATGCGCTGCTCCCCGAGGACGTCCGCAGACGCACCGAGGGTCTGCCGGAACTGGACGAGCGCGTCCGGAGACAGAGGGAACTCTTCGAGGCCGCACTGAGCGTAGTCCCGGCGCCGCTGCTGCTCCAGCCTCGGGGCAGTCTGCGGGAGAGCCCCACGTACCTCCCCTCGCGCTGGCTCCCGGCCCTGCTCGGCCGGGATGAGCCGGAGACCGCGATCCCCTCCGCCGTCGCGGCCCTGCGGGACAGCGCCGGTTGGGCCACGGACGAGACGCCGCAGCCGGCCACGGCGCAAGAACTGCGCCAGCAGTGGCTGACCGTCCGCGGCCATCACCCGGGCGATCTGGATAGCGAACACCTGAACCGCGCCCTCGAGATACGCGCCGACCGGCGGCGCGGCCGGTTCACCCGCTATACCGGCCACGCGGGCCCGGCGGCCCTTCCCGAGGACTTCCTGAACCGTCCCGTCTCTCCCACGGCGCTGGAGGAGTGGGTCAACAACCCCTTCGGCTACTTCGTCACCAAGGTCCTGGGCGCCGAGCTGTTCGCGGACCGGGAGCTCGCGCAGCACATCGACCCGCTCACCAAGGGCAACATCCTGCACGAGGCGCTGGAGCACCACGCGAACCAGGCCCTGGCGGACGGTGCCCTTCCGCCGGTCGAGCACCTGCTCGGGGAGGCCGAGCGGATCATGGCGCGGGAGCGCAACGAGTACTGGATCGAGGACCTCTGGCAGCACCATCGGGCCGAGATGCTCGAGCAGCTGCGGGAGACGCACGCGCACCTCAAGGACCAGCACGCCGGAGGCTGGGGCCTCAACGCTCCCGAGGTCGACTTCGGCGAGGACCCGGAGATAGCCCTCGACCTCCCGGACGGCACCGTGTTGCGCTTCCGCGGCAAGGTGGACCGAGTGGACCGCCACGAGGACGGCACGATGCGGGTGGTCGACTACAAGTCGGGACGCCGGGACAAGTTCAAGGCCATCACCCCGGAGGACCCGACCGCCGGCGGCACCAAGTTCCAGTTGCCCGTCTACGGCCTGTTCGCCCGCTCCCTCGGCGGGGCGGACGTGCGCGCCGAGTACTGGTTTCTCGGCGCACCCGGCGAGCCGGTCGGCTACGAGTTGACCGACGACGTGGTCGACGCCCTCCGCGCCGATGCCCACGGCATTGTCACCGCGCTGCGCGCCGGGATTTTCCCGCACCGTCCCGAGTCGGAGCGCTACACCAACGTCACGACCGTCTGCGGCCATCGGGACGTGACGACCCTGTGGGAAAAGCTCCAGGACGCCCCCGAGCTCGGACCCCACCTCGTGCTGCTGACCCAGGAGGAGACTCGATGACCCCGGAAACCCTGCAGATCGAGCTCGTCGACGAGGACGCCCGCGAGACCATCCGCCACGAGCTCGGGTCCTCCGTGTTCGTGGAGGCCGGCGCCGGCAGCGGCAAGACCCGCGAGATGGTCCAGCGCGTCGTGGCGCTGGTGGACCGCGGCACGCCCATCACCGCGGTCGTCGCCATCACCTTCACCGAGAAGGCGGCCGGGGAGCTCCGCGAGCGCGTCCGGGCCGCGCTCGGGGCCGGGTCCGACGACGACGCCGTGCGCTCCCGCCGCGGCACAGCCCTGCAGGACCTGGACATCGCTCCGATCGGCACCATTCACTCCTTCGCCGCCCGGATCATCCGGGAGAACCCGCTGGAGGCCCAGGTCCCGCCGGGCATCGAGACCCTCGACGAGATCGCGTCCTCGCTGGCCTTCGAGGACCGGTGGCAGCAGATCGTCGGCGCGCTGTTCGGCAAGCCCGAGCACTCCGCGGCCATGGAGGTGCTGTTCTCCTGCGACATGAAGCTGAACACGCTCCGCGACACGGCCAAGGCGATGGACCGAAACTGGGACCGATTGCCGTCGGAAGAAGCAAAGAAGAGCGACTTCACCATTCCGGACACAGAGTGGTCGAAGATCGTCCGGCCGTGCGACGAGCTACGCCGCATGCGCGGGGGGTGTAAGACCGAGGACGATCTTCTCTACATCGCGACGGGTCTGCTGCTCGGCTGGGCGAATGACATTGAGACCGCTCGGCGCGGTGCTCTTAGAACGGCACTCTCTCACCTGGCCAAGGTGCCCACCAAGAACTTCAGCAAGGGATCCAAGACGAAATGGACTGGTGACGTCGGTGAGGTCCGGGCGCTCGCGAAGGATATCAGCGACCGTGCTGTGGCACTCAAAGAAACGGTGATCCGCCAGTCCTTGGACCTCGTCATCGTCGTGATGGCCTCCGTTCTGCGCGAGGCCGCCGACGAGCGCCGCCGGCAGGGACGGCTGGAATTTCACGATCAGCTCGTGCTGGCCCGGGACCTGCTCGTTGGCGAGGAGCACGCCGAGGTCCGGGCCCGCCTGCACGGCCGCTACGCGTGCCTGATGATCGACGAGTTCCAGGACACCGACCCCATCCAGGCCGAGATCGCCCTGCGCCTGGCCTCGTCCGTCTCCTGCGGGCCCGACGACTGGCGGGAGCTGCCCGTGGACGGCGGGCGGCTGTTCACGGTCGGCGACCCGAAGCAGTCCATCTACCGGTTCCGGCGGGCGGACATCGAGACCTACCTGGGCTTCCAGGAGCGCGCCGCGGCGGAGGCGTCGTCGTCGATCGCGACCCTGCAGACCAACTTCCGCTCCGTGGGGCCCGTGCTGGAGTGGGTCAACGCGGTGTTCGGCGTGCTCATCGAGGAGGAGCACGGCCGGCAGCCGGCCTACGTGCCGCTCGTGCCGGACCCGGCGCGCCCGCCGCTGCCGGAGGGCTTCGGGCACCCCGTGAGCGTGATCGGCCTGACCCTGCCCGGCGCCGAGGACGGCGGGAAGCTCAAGGCCGCCGAGCTGCATGAGCGGGAGGCCCGGCATGTGGCGCACACGGTGCTCACCGCACTCGGTCGGACCGGCGGACCAGCCTGGCGGCACCAGGAGGGGCGCGACGACGCGGAAACCCGGCCCGTCACCGAGGAGGACATCGCGATTCTGCTCCCCACCCGCACGTCGCTCGAGGTGCTGGAGAAGGCGCTCGACGAGGCGGGCATCGTCTACCGGGCCGAGGCCTCATCGCTGGTCTACGGCGCCGCGGAGGTCCGGGAGCTCATGCTGATCCTGCAGGCGCTGGCGAACCCGGCCGACTCGGGCCGGCTCGTGCTGGCCCTGCGGACGTCGATCCTCGGTTGCGGGGACGACGAGCTGGCCGCCTGGCGCCTCGGGGGCGGCTGGTGGAACTACCGGGCGGACGCCCCCGAGGGGCTCGAAGACACCCGCGTGGCCCGCACCTTGCTGGCGCTGCGGAACCTCTCGCAGGAGCTGTCCCGGTCCGGCGTCGCGGACCTCATGGAGTGCGTCCTCGAGCAGTTCCTGGTGCTGGAGGCCGCCACGGACTCGCCTCGGCACCGGGAGACGTGGCGGCGGCTGCGCTTCGTCGTGGACCAGGCCCGCGCCTGGGGCACCGCCACGCACGGGAGCCTGCGCGACTACCTGCGCTGGGCCGAGACCCAGACGGCGGAGGGCGCCCGGGTGAAGGAGGCGGTCGTCCCCGAGACCGACGCGAAGGCCGTGCGGATCACCACGGTGCACGCGGCCAAGGGCCTGGAGTACCCGGTGGTGATCCTCGCCGGCACCGGCACCAAGGTGCCGCCGACTACCCACCACGTGCTCTTCGCCGAGGACGGGGCGATGGAGGTCTCCCTCAAGACCGGGCTGAGCACCGCCGGCCATGGGGAGCTCAAGGAGCGGGAGAAGGAGATGCTCACGGCCGAGCGGCTGCGGCTGCTCTACGTGGCGTGCACCCGGGCACAGAGCCACCTGGTGGTGTCGCTGTACACGGTCTCGGAGACGGGTGGGTCCTCGCACGCGGCGCAATTGCGGAAGGCGCACGTGGCCGGCACGCCCGAGCTGCCGTTCGAGGTCGTCGAGAGCGTCCGCCGCCCGACGGAGACCGTCCCGGAGGAGAGGTCCTGGGACGAGGTGCTCGCCGACTGGACCACGGTGAGCGGGCGCTGGGCCGAGGCATCGCGGGTCGAGGGCAGCCGGTCGGTGACGCGGGTGGCGCACGCGGCGCCACCCACTCCACCGGTCGAGAGCGGAGTCTCCGTTCCCTCGCCCTCCCCCGCGCAGGCACCGGCGGGCGACGACGCTCCCGCCGCCCCGCACCTCCCGTCCCCGGCGGAGCCCGAGCGGTTCGTGCCGCTGGAGAGTCCTCCCGTCGAGTCCCGGCACGAGTTGCTGCACGGCCCGGAGTTCGGCACGGCCTTGCACCGGCTGATGGAGCTGTGCGACCTCACGGACCGCGAGTCGCTCGACCGCCACGCCCCGGCCGTCGCCGAGCTGCATGACTTGCCCGACATCGAGGCACTGCTCGCCTGCGCCCGCTGGGCCTGGGACTCCGACCCCGTGCGGGCGGCCGCCGCGGGCGAACACTGGAAGGAGCTGCCGGTCGCCACCGTGGACGAGGACGGCGCCGTGCTCGAGGGCGTGGTGGACCTGCTGTACCGGGAGCCGGGCGGGGACTACTTCGTGGTGGACTACAAGACGGACATGGCGCTCTCTCAGGTGAGCCAGGAGGCCTACCGACAGCAGCTGTCCCTATACGCCGGCCAGCTGGAGCGGATCACCGGCGGACGCGTGCGGGAATTGGTGCTGGTGTGCTGTCAGCCGACGGTGCGGCAGGTGATGGCGTACGAGCACGTCGGGCGATGAGCTGGAAAACGGGAACGCAGTACATCGATGAGTCACTCACGGGGACTGCCGTGGTCCCTTGCTAGCGCGTCCGACCCGTCTCATAGATTTGCATCAAGGAATGCGCCACGATGTCGCGGCGCTCCCCAGAATGGAGAAGCCATGCACATGACCCCCGACCTATACGTGCACCAGTCCTTAAAGATCCTCGGACAGGGACTGGAGCCACACATTCGCGCAGTGTTGAAGGCGCACCTCGGCAATCTGGAGTGGACCGAAGTGCTGCGCGTGCTCGACGAAGATCGCGGTAAGCACGGTTACACCTACGACCCTCAAGACGTTGCCCTGCAACTGCGCATGGTCACCGAACGGCTCGGCAACCTGGGCTTCCCCTTCAGCGCCACCGACAAGCACCGCACACTCGGCACTTACGGCGGCGTTCTGCGCCTGGTCCGTAACCAGGTGGCGCACCACGCCGAACTCAGTGTGCTCGATGCCCTGCGCGCCGTGGACACCGTGCGCATTGTGCTGGACTTCATCGGCGACGGAGCCGGCGTCAGCCAGATCATGGATCTGCGCCACCAGGTCATCAACGAGCTGGTCAAGGACCACGGGCCCGACGAACTCGAGGCTCAGCAGGAGGAACCCGTTCCGCCGGAATCGACGACAGGCACCGAGGAGCCGACACCCGCGCCGGAACGCATCCCGACGGAGGAGGACGAGGAGGTCGATGTCCGTGGGGGTGTCCAGGAGACCGTCACCGACCGACCGCGCGGAGCACGCTCTCTCAAGTGGGAGCCGTGGGAGGTCGAGGTCGTTGGCGAGCCGGAGATGCTCGAAAGTCTCAAAAAGCTGGCCCACCGTGAGAGCGTGCGGGGGGTCATCGAGACTGTGGTCGACGCCGAGGGGCCGATTCACCGCGACCGGCTCGTCTCGCTGGTTTGCCAGGCCCACGGCGCCAAACGGGCGACCGCAGCCAAGCGAAAGAAGGTGGAGCACCAGATCGGCAACGCCGAGGTGCAGGTCGACGCCGACGGTTTCGTGTGGCCGCAGGGTCTCGACGTCGACCGCTGGCTCCTGGCACGCCGGAGCACCCCGGCGCAACGGCGGATTGATGAGGTGAGCCCGGTCGAGCTTGCCAATGCTCTCGAGGTCGTCCTGTCGCGCCACGGCTCATTGCCCATGGACGAGGCCAAGCAGGCAGTGCTGAAATTTTTCGGCCGAGTGAAGACCAACAAGTCCACGGATGCCCAGCTCGGGCGATCCCTGCTGGTAGCCCAGCAGCGTGGTCGGGTCGCGCTGGAGGGTGAACAGCTGGTGAGTGCTGCGGTGCCGGCCTAGAAATGATGCAGGCATCGGGCCACGCGCCCGAACCTGCCCGGGGGGATGCGCGGTCTCCGAGGCCGCTCCCCGATCAACGACAAGGTATAGATGGAGCCATGGTTGCCGCACAGGAAACGACACTGCAGAAGATTCTCGAGGGCGAGAATCAGTATCTGGTGCCCCTCTACCAGAGGCCGTACCAATGGGGAAAGGCGCAATGGAGCGTCCTGTGGCAGGACATCGTTCAGCTCACCGAGGACATAAAAGAGGATCCTTCCTCGAACCACTTCATCGGCTCGCTGGTCCTCGCTCCGTATGCAGGCAATGTCGCCGGCGGGCTGACCCGTCACCTCGTCGTCGATGGCCAGCAACGCTTGACCACTCTGACAATTCTCTTGGTCGCCATTCACGACCACATCTTGAGTCATGACTCCGCTGCCCGGCGAGGAGCGGAGCGGATCAAGAACACGTTCCTCACCAACCAGTACCTGGAAGATCCGTATCGCACCAAGCTGGTCCCCACTCAGGCCGACCGAGACGCCTACTCGGCCGTTATCGATGGGGTGCCCGGCGCGGACGGTGAGGGGCACATCGGCTCCGCTTACCGCTGGTTCCGCACCGCTCTGATCGATACGGAACTGCCGGTGGAGGAGATCGAGAAGGCAACCACTAGCCGGCTTTCCTTGGTGTCGATCAGCACGGCCGAGTCGGACAACGTTCACCGCATCTTCGAGTCGCTCAACAACACCGGACTCAAACTGTCGCAGGGAGATCTGCTCCGGAACCACATCTTCATGCGGCTTCCCGAGCAGGGTGACCACGTCTACCGCACCCTGTGGAAGCCACTCCAGGATCTGCTGACGCGGGAGGAGTTGGACACTCTCTTCTGGCTCGATCTGGTGCAGCGCAAGCCCACGGTGAAGATTGGCGACACCTATCAGGCGCAGAAGAAGCGTTTCGAGGCGTTCGGTACGGAGGACGAGATCGCCGCTGAAGTACGGCGCCTCCTCGAGCTCGCCCGTCTCTACCGCCTCATCGTCCGGCCCGAGGAGGAGGGGTCGGCGCCCGTGCGGCGCCGACTCCAGCGGTTGCAGGCTTGGGCTTCAGCCACTGTCGCCCCGCTGGTCCTGCACCTGCTGCATCTGCGGGCCGAGGGACGCTTCGACGACGAGGCGCTCGCCGGCGCACTCCTGGTCATCGAATCGTTGCTGGTGCGGCGGCTGCTCGTGGGCCGCCCATCGATGGGCTTGAACCGCATGTTCGCGCAGACGGTCCAGGACATCGGCCGCAGCTCAGACGTCGACAAAGAGCTGCGAGACTACTTCTCCCGCGGCCAGCGGCACTACTCGACCGACCAAGACATCCGGCAGGCCGTGGCAAACGTCCCGTTCTATGCGGTCGGACGTGCCAGCCAGCGCAAGCTTCTGCTGACCTGGATCGAGGAGCTCTTCGAGAGTCGAGAGCCTGTGGACCCTGCAAAGCTGAGCATTGAGCACGTCCTTCCGCAGACCCTCTCCTCGTCATGGCGGCAGAGCCTCTCCGCCGCGGTGGGCGAGGACGCCGCTATCGAGTGGGGACCCGAGCAGATCCAACAACGCGGCCAGCAGCTCATGGAAATGATCATCGAGGCGTGGCCCGGCCCGAACACCGCCGTCAAGGACAGCGGCCCCAACAATCTGTGGCACCGCTTGGACCAAATGCTCACGGAAATTCCTGCCGGCCGGTGGACTACCTACGGAGATCTAGCGAAGGCTCTGGGGACGGCAGCCCAGCCCATTGGCAACCGGCTCCGAGACGCCCCCGTCCCGAACCCGCACCGGGTGCTCACCTCCTCCGCGAAGCCATCACCAGATTTCCGCTGGGGTGACGAGGACCGGACCGATGATCCCGCCGAGATGTTGAAGCAGGAAGGCGTCCTTTTCGACAAGTCAGGGCGGGCGGATTCCGAGCAGCGGCTCTTTGCAGCCGACCTCGTGCGGTTGGTGACGGACGAGGAGGATCTCGACGACGAGGCTCTCGCCACCGACTCGTCCTCGGATGAGTTGTTCTAGCACCCTCATCGGAGGGTCGAAGAATTCCCGGGCAAAGGAATATGTTCTTTCCGATGTCATGTCATGCCAGCGGTAGACCTGCGATTTCTGCAAGTCTTCGACGAGAGGAAGAGCGCCGTGGCGACTGCACTGCCGGCCAGCGGTATCGGTGTTGTGGGCGGGCTCGCCCACAAGACAGAGCACAACTCGTTCTCGACTGGGATCAGTCGAGTTCCTCCTAACAGGCTGCCGAGCCATCCTGGACCTCCCGTGGAAGGACCCATGGCATGAGCGAAAACACTCCCTTTGGGCGGAGGCAGCCGCCACCCCGGCTCACCGTCGCCCAACAGGATCGTGCCGCTGGCCTACTGGTGGGTATGGCGGTTGGTGAATCAATGGCGTCAGGGAACCGCGCCGAGCGCGTCCCGCGCAGATACTCGGGCGACGTCACGGACCGGGCGCTGATCGCTGTGGAGGAGGATCAGCCCGAGCCCTTCGAGTACCTGACGTGGGACGCATGGACCTCGCCCCTCTTGCTCACTTTCGGCTACTTCAGCGGCCATGTCCTCCGGGAGCTCGGTCAGAAGCCCGAACAATTCTTCGCCTGGACCCAAAAGTTGGCGGAGGGTGACGGGGAGGAAATGGAGTACGGGGATCCCAGAGCACTCGGGGAGGCGTGCGGGTTGTGGGCGGCGATGCTTCAGCACGCTGTGCTGACCGGGGAAGCCGATCTGCGCGTCGGCCTGCAGTTCCTGAGCGGCGGCAGCTACCACTGGAACCGTCGGATTTGCGACATGGAGCGGGGCCTCGACCCGGATCTTGACGGCGGTGGTCCCTATGACCTCTTGCACTCTGCTTGGGCCGCCGTGTCAACGTCCGGCACCACGAAGCGATCACAACGGTTCACCACGGGCATGGAGGCAGGGCGCTCCACGGAGGGCAAGTGGACCGTCGGCCCGCTGGTGGGTGCAGCGCTCGGCGCGATCCACGGCTATTCAGCCATCCCGTGGGCCTGGCGACGGTTCCTGCGAGATGGTCGCGGTGACAGCATGGAGCACCTGATGCGCTCGGCGGTGTCTGCGGCGCTGGACCTCGAGCATGTCCCCAACCGCTGGCCTGAGTTCCAGCGGGCGGAGCCGCCCGAGTCCGTCTCTCCGGTGACGGTGGCCCACCCGAGCGACCCGGGCGTCCTGCTCAGTGGCATCGAAGCGCTGGAGGGAACGCGGACCAAAGCCGCCGTGAGCCTGTGCAAGCCGGGAGCGAAACTCCAACCTCCACGTGGCTCGGTGGCTGACCACGCCATTTTCTGGCTGGTCGATTCCGACGATCCACGGGACAATCCCAATCTGGACTTCGTGCTGGAGGATGCCGTCCGCGCCATTCTCACTCTTCGCAAGGAGGGCAAGACAGTCCTGTTGCACGGTCTGACCGGCGAAAGCCGGACGCCCACGGTGGCCGCGCAGTATGGGGCACCCCAGGGAGTTGACAGAGGACGTCATCGAGGAGCGAGCGCCCTTCGACCATTTGGCCGTGGATCGGCAACTCATCGAGCTCCTCAGCTGGACGATCGCCGCCGAGCTGCTCAAGAAGGACCACGCGGACGGATGGGTCGAACCGATGGACGGTCCCGGAGACGGATTCGTCGTCCTGCTGGGAGGCACCCGGATCGAGTTCCTGCGTGCGGGAGCGGGCATCGCCATAGACGGCGAGCCGTTCCTGAGCTGGTTCCAGATCGTCACGGCCGGTGGGCCACACCTCGTCGTGGCCCGTCTCGAGGCGGAACTGGGCCTGCTGTTCAAGGGATGCGTGGTCATCCAGACGACCACGTCCCCGTGGAAGGCGGAGTTCGCCGCGGCCCTGGTGCGGAGCGGCTACGGTTCCACCCGGACTGTGCGGGTGCAGCCGTTGGCCGAAGCCGAGGAGAAGCGGGATTACATACACAAAAGGTACGGCCCGAGATTGCTGTGCACCGTGGACGACTTCTCCTTCGTCGTGGACCAGACAGACGTGATCGCCACCGGGATGGCGCCCCTGTGGACCGCCGGCTCCGGCGACGAGGGTCCGGAGCTGGCGGCGTGCACTGTTCTGAACAGGTTGCTGGAGTGGCGGCGGGACCGCGACGAATGATGCCGCACCGGGCGAGAGCCAACACGGCCGCCTCGATGACTGCTGTTCAGGCCTGCGATCGGAGAACGACGTGAAACTGACTGGACCACAACAGGACCGCGCCGCCGGACTTCTCGTGGGGATGGCGGTCGGGGACGCTCACAGCCGCTTCACCTCAGATGCCGCGTCCGCCCGGCACACGTGGGGTCCGTCGACGTCGACCGCTCGGGCAGCTCTTGACGTCCTGACGTCCTGGCCTGGTGCGCCCGCGACGAGCTGTAACTCGATCACGACCGACCTGGCTCGAGTTCGGGCGGACGCCCTGCTCTCGGCCGAGGACGCTGACTGGGTCGCGGCCACGGCCCGGGCGCCCCTGGCCATCGCCGCGGCTGTCTCTCTGACGACGCTCGGGGAGGTGCCACACCGGATATTCGATCTCGCCCGGTCCTTGGCCGGTGAGACCTTCGACGACGCCCTGGCCATGGCCTGTGGGATCTGGAGCGTGATGCTCGCCGAAACTGTGCGGTCGGGAGACGCTGACCTCAGGAAGGCAGCAGCATTGAGCGGCGAACCTGCCTGCGCCCGCTGGACGCAGATTGTCGACGAGGTGCAGGCGAGCCATCCTATGGATGTCGCCGGGGGCAACCTCGGCCTGCACCAAATCCAGAAGGCGTGGTCCGTCGTCGCCTTTGCGCAGCACACCCCGGGACCTCAACGGTTCCTCCGCAATGTCTCCGTGGAAGCACTCCGGTACTACCAGGCTGAGCCTGTGGGCGCTCTCGTGGGTGCCACTCTGGGCGCCGCACGCGGTTTCTCGGCGATCCCTTTCGCGTGGCGTCGCGACCTCACCGGCCCCACTGGGGGCACCGCAGACGAGCTCATGCGCTCCGCTATCACGGTGGCTTTCGGCCGTGACTTGAAATCGGATCGATGGCCGAACGTCGCAAGGATGGACTACAGCACGTGGCCGGCCCGGAACACCGTGGTGACTCACCCGGCCGATCAGGGCGTCCAGCTTGGTGGAGTCGGCGCGCTGGAAACAATGGCACCCTCCGCGGCGGTGAGTCTGTGCCGACTCGGCACGGCACAGCGCCCTGCCTCGGTGCAGGAAAGCGACCATGCCAGCTTCTGGCTCGTGGACTCGGACCAGCCCGCGGACAACCCCAACCTCTCGTTCGTCCTGGAGGACGCGGCCAACACCGTGAAGCTGTTCCGGGCGGAGAAGAAGAGAGTGCTGCTCCACTGCGTGCAGGCGCAGAGCCGCACGCCCGCCGTCGCTGCACTCTACGGGCGTCTGATCACCGGGGAACCTGCCATGGACCAACTAGGCCAGGTGGTCAGCGCGTTGCCACCCGTCCACATCCTCGAAGCCTTCGCACGAGAACTCAGGAACCGCTCCTCCCTCCCGGCACAGGAGGACCAGTGGTATCACCAGCAGGGCCCCAAACGGCATGTCATCGAAGCGATCAGCTGGTCAGTCGCCGCAGAGCTGCTCCGTCTCCATCCAGATGCTTGGCTTGAGGTCGCCACGGAGGGAAGCGGCGCGCATGCTCAGCAGTTCGAAGTCGCGTTTCCCGGACAGGGCTACGTCGGGTTCCGGAGATCAGGTGCAGGAATCATTGCTGAGGCGGGCTTCCGGTCCTCGTGGCCAGAGGCAGTCATGAGCGGCGACGTCCATGGTCTCGTTCTCGGTATTGAGCAAGCCATGGGACTTGTTAGGCCCCCCGAAGGGCGAACACTCTCTGCCCCCGCTCGCCTGGCCGCGTTGGCAGCCGCTGTGGTGACCATGAGCTACGGCACGGTCCAACACCTCGCACTCGCCCCTTCTCCCCGCTGGGAAGGCGACTACCTCCATGGAATACGTCCCACGGAGCAGCAGGTGCACATCGGCGTGGCCGGCCACCACATCGAGGCTCGGGACGACGGGACGATCCGAGTCGACAGCCACCTGTATGCCCTGCCCACGACTCGACCTGCCATCCAACAGGTGGCCCAGGAGATCCTTCTGGCACTCGGCGTGCTCAGTGCGGGACGCCATGTCGAGTGATTTTCGAGTCAACCCACCTGATATCCATCCCGATTGCTGTGTTCGCTACGAGGAAGATGCCGTGAAAACCGTACGGGAGCGAGGCGCCAGAGCCCTGACCCGCTGGCTCAAGGAGCGCGGTCGGACAGTTTGTTCCGCGCACCGGCGCCCATAGACGTCCTCAACACAGGGAAGCACGTCTCGCGGAGACACATGCGTTGGCCCACCCGGACGCGCGGTGACTGACAGACGACCACGCGTTTTCCGCCATTCGAACGGGACGCACAGCTGGAAAACTGGGTATGGGCGTTCGTCGACGTCGAGGTCTCGACGGAGGTCGCCGATGTCATCGTCCTGCCCAAGCACGCCGTGCGGCAGGCCATCCCCGACGGACACGCAGAGTATCTCGGTCTCCGAGGCGGCACTCGTCTCGTCACCGCCGCCAGCACGCATTTCGCCGCAAGCGACCGCATGGTCGCTCCATTGCGCCGCTAGGACATTACGAACTGGTAAGGACGTCGACTCGCTGATTTAGCGTGTCCTACCGCACAGTTACTTTTGCAAGGAAACAACTGCCACTGTCCATTGTGAGGTTCCCGTGCTCCTGAAGATCGATCCGCCGGTCCGGCAGGTCAACGACGCCCCGTCGGCTGCGCAGGACTACCCGTTCCTGTACACGTGGCAGGTCGAGGCGCTCGACGCCTGGCACGCCGCCGGCCGACGCGGAGTCGTGCAAGCGATCACTGGCGCCGGCAAGACCGTACTCGGCCTCGTCGCGGTGCACGAGGCCTTGAGGATCGGGCAGAACGCGCTGATCCTGGTGCCGACGATCGAGTTGCAGCGACAGTGGCTGGGCGCCCTCAAGCGGCACCTGCCGTCGGCGTCGGTGGGCGCGCTGGGCGGCGGCTCGACGTCGTCGTTCGCGCAGGTGGACGTCATCGTCGCTGTGGTGCACTCCGCCGCCCGGCAGGAGGTCTTGAGCAGCCACCGCCAGGGCGTGGTGATCGCCGACGAGTGCCACCGCTACGCCGCGCCCCTGTTTCAGTCGGCCCTCTCCGAGCGGTTCGTCCACCGGCTCGGCCTCACCGCCACCTACGAGCGCGCCGACGGGGCGCAGAGCACCGTCCTGGACCCGTACTTCGGCGGCGTCATCTACGAGCTCTGGTACGACCGCGCGCTGGACGACGGGGTTATCGCGCCGTTCGACATCGCCATGGTGGGTGTGGACCTGCGTCCCGACGAGATGGCCCAGTACAAGGAACTCACCTCCGTCATGGTGGAGACGCGCCAGTCGCTCCTGGGCTATCCCACCGTGCCGGAGCAGCCCTACGCGGCGTTCCTCGCCAAGGTCACGGAGCTGGCCGGACAGGAGGCCACCGCGCCGATCCACTTCCTGGCCAAGAAGTACGTCAAGGCCCTGGCAGCCCGGTTGAAGATCCTCTCGGGCACCGAGACCAAGACGAAGGCCGTGGCGGCACTGGTCAGCGTGTTCCGGCGGTCCGGTGGCTCCCTCGTCTTCACCCAGACCCAGGAGTCCTCCGAGGCGTCCAGGGACGTGCTCGTCGGCAAGGACATCCCGACAGGGATGGTGCATGCCGATGTGCCCGCCCTCGAAAGACGGCTGGTGCTGAAGGATTTCGCCGCGGGCCGATACAAGGTGGTGACTGCCCCGCGCGTGCTCGACGAGGGCATCGACGTGCCCGAGGCCGACTTCGCCGTGATCATGGCCTCGCACCGCTCGGAACGGCAGTTCATCCAGCGCCTGGGCCGCGTGGTACGCCTGAAGCAGGACGGCCGGCACGGTCGCCTGGCGGTCCTCTACGCCAAGGGCACCGTGGAGGATCCGGATGTGCAGGGCGACCACAGCCTGGACCGGGCCATGCAGCACGCCCGCGAGATCGGTTTCTTCGATCTCGCCAACGAGCTCGCCGATCTCGTCGACTTCCTGCTCTACCGCCCGGAGGACCTCAAGGGGACGCCGACGGCGCGGCCGCCGTGGGAAGGACCCTTCTTCCCCGTCCGAGCAATAGAAAGTGCTGACGACGACGTCGCTCCCGGCGGAGGCCTGTCCGTCGGCGGCGGCGAAGGGCTCACCGTGCAGGTGGTCCCGCCGGGAGGTCGGCCGTCAGCCCATTCCGAGGATCCGGTCCGTCAGTACCTCAAGGAGATCGGCAGGGAGCCGCTGCTTACTGAGGAAGAGGAACGGGAGCTGGCCCTCGACATCGAGGCGGGGCTGGTCGCTGAGCAGATCCTCAGCGGAGAATCCCTGCAGTGCATCGCGAGCGACGCGGAGTTGCGCGCCATGGTGCGCATCGGGCGGCGCGCTCGTGAGCGGATGATCACCGCGAATCTGCGGCTGGTCGTGAGCATCGCCAAGCACTACCTCGGCCGGGGCCTGGAATTCCTGGACCTGATCCAGGAGGGCAACATCGGCCTCATGCGGGCCGTCGACAAGTTCGACTGGAAGCAGGGTTTCCGACTCTCGACCTATGCGACCTGGTGGGTCAGGCAGGCGATCACGCGCAGCCTCGCCGACCTCGGACGGGCCATCAGGATTCCTGTCCACTTCTACGAAATCATGGCCCGAACGCGCAAGGACCTCGCAGCCTATCGTCAGGAGCACGGCAGGTGGCCCTCCCGCCACCAGCTCGTGACGATGTTCGACATTACCCTCGATCAGGCCGACCTGCTCCGTATGCATGTCAAGGATGTCGTCAGTCTGAACGGTCTGCGTGACGTCGGTCAGCAGGAGTGGGAGCAGCTGGAGTCGATGCTGTCCCACGGCTGGGTGGAGTCGCCCGAGACGATGTATCTGTCCACTGAGCAGCGCTCGTACGCCGAAGGACTGCTCGACACCCTGCCGGAGCGCGGCGCTAGGATCCTCGCTCTGCGCTACGGCTTCGTGGACGACGTCGAGTGGACGCTCGACGCCATCGGCAAGGAAATCGGCGTCACGCGAGAGCGGATCCGCCAATTGGAGAAGCGGCACCTGAACGAGCTGAAGGAACTACTGGGTTCATAGTCAACGAAGACTTTTTACAGCACAACCATGTCGCCGGGTTTTGAAAGTTAAATTCTTATCGCTTGTCCGTGCGCCCCTCCGCCACGCAAGCGTCGATGGTCGTGGCAGTGGCCATGGGCATACCTGATCAGCTTTCCCATGCCCAAACGTTTCGGCCGAGACGTCTCGCATTCCTCGCCTTTCAAGACACCTCGATGCATAGGCGCCGTGAGTGCGGGGCTTACAATGCAATGAATGTGATGCATATCGTGCCCCGCATCCACTGACTACAGGAGCAATCATGCCGTTCGAGGTGTTCGACAAAAGGATGACTCCGCTGGTCAAAGCGCCGAGTATCACCATTCAGAAACGCGGCATGATCTCGCTGAACAAAGCAGCCCACGACCTCGTAAACAACGCCGAAACAGTGGAACTGCTCTTCGACCGCGAACGGCAGGTCATGGCCCTGCGTGGCACCGACGACTCCTCTTGCCACGCCTACGCGGTGCGCCACGGTTCTAAGCGCGGCTCCGGGCAGGCCATCGTCTCGGCCACCGCCTTCACCCAGCACTACGGCATCGACACCACCGCCACCCGGCGATGGAAACCCTTCATGGAGGACGGCATGCTCTGCGTCGACCTCACCCACGAGGGCACCGTCATTACCGGCAACCGCACCAAGCCCTCGACACCGGCCCAGGACACCGAGTGGGTAGAGGCGGCGGAGGACATGGACGCCGTCGCTTTTCAGGAGAACCCGCCTAGCGATGACGCCCCCGTCGAGACCTGACCA
The DNA here is from genome assembly GCF_001942375.1 of Kocuria sp. CNJ-770. Lineage (NCBI taxonomy): Bacteria > Bacillati > Actinomycetota > Actinomycetes > Micrococcales > Micrococcaceae > Kocuria > Kocuria sp. CNJ-770. Next base: position 109,883 of record NZ_MKJW01000078.1, on the reverse strand, counting down.
ACCAGACGTCGGCACCACCCCGTTCTATGATCCGCTCACCCGGAAGGGTCCCTCACCCATGGCCGAGAAAGCTGTCAAGCGCTCAATATTTGAACTCCCCTAGTGAGCGGTCATTTCGGCGTATCGAGCGAAGAGAACCTCCTGCCGCTGCTTCTCGCTCGTGCAGGTTCTCTTGGCCCCGAAAGCCCGGTCCACGACGGCGTCAAGTTCATCATGGGCCTTTTTTAGCTGAGGATCCATGCCATGCAACTTATAGTGCTCCGCAAGCGAGTATTCCGGATGGAAATCTCGAGCCGCGAGGACTCCACGCCCGGCTTCAATAATTTCTTGGCGAATAGCCTTCTCCACTGCTGGCAACGGCAGGTTGTTCCACACCAAAGTGTTAGAAAATCGGATGTCTGACTTAAGTCGACCTCCTACGGTTTTCTGCCAAGTGAGGAACATGGACGATGAAGCCACAGCAAATAAATACCCATCAGGGTCTTCCGCCTTGAACACCGCGTCGCTGACGATGGTGGTGGACGGCAGATGCGCAACGGTAAAGTACGGTCGTCGTTCGCTGACCACCCTGGGAAGACAAACATAGTCCGTGTCAGGCTGAGATCTTTGGCCGAACAGGTGCGGAGTCATTGCCATGGTCCGCGTGGAGGCCGCAGTGCTGGCCATACGGAACGTTCGCACAGACTCCAGCCGTTCGCGCAGAACGGGGGATCGTTTGACGTCGGCGGGATCGAGATCGACGAGCCACAAACACCAGCGCTCTTCTGCGCGCACGAGTTCGCGGGCGCCGATAAACAGGCGCAAGTACTCAGAAGCTACGGGGTCCCTAACTACCTCCTCGTACTCCTCCGGGGCGACCACAAGATGCCCCCCGTCACGGGGCATGTTGCCGAAGGTGGCAGGCGGCAGACCGGGTGCCAGTGGCGCACGTCGTTGCTCTACCAGGACGTTGGGACCATCGACGAGATACCCGTTAATGAACTTGGCGGGTTGCTGATCTGGCACACCTCGTAGGTCTAAATAGGAAAACAGGCGGCCAAATGATTTAATATTCTTGTCGAAGCCTATAATCACGCAGTGAACAGCGGCAGCACTCGGTGCTTCAGAGGCCCATGCGAAGGTACGGTGGGCGAAACGAATACGCCATCCCGCTGCAAAGACTGGGCCAAACAGGGCTGGAACCGGCTCACCTTGGACGATGGAGTTCGTTGAGACAAAAGCCCAACGTCCACCATTAACGTCACGAAAGTAGTCCAAAACCTTGGCATACCAGCCAGTGACGTAGTCGAGCCGACCAATGTCCTTGCGTCTCCAGACGTGGCGAAGGTCCCCCGCCTGTTCGTCATTGCGTGTGGCGTGGCCCAAGAAGGGTGGGTTACCAAAGATAAATACATTAACCGAGGAGGGTAACAGATCCTTCCACTCAGTTCTTAGAGCATTGCCCTGCATAATAGCGGCGCTGACCTTGATGGGGAGTTTAGCGGGAGCGGTGCCGAACTCCTCGGCCATGGTTTGATTAGCTTGGTGATCCACCAAAAGCATGGCGGTTTGTGCGATGCGGGCTGGCCAGTCTTCCAGCTCAATACCGTAAAAGTGGTCGAGGCTGACTCTAACTTCGGTGGCACCTTCAAGATGAATCGCGGACTGCGCGCGGTTCTGGCCGCTTCTGCGACTGTCGAGGACGTCGAGTTCCTCGCGGCGCTTGAGCAGGCGTAGCTCGAGGGCCCGGAGTTCGCGGTAGGTGACGACGAGGAAGTTGCCGCAGCCGCAGGCGGGGTCCATAAAGCGCAGATCGCCGAGGTGGTTGTGAAGCTTGGTGAGCTCGGCTTTGTTGTCCCAGGCGCGGTCAAGACGTTCCTCCACCAAAGACCGCAGGGGAGATCACGGACCAGTCGAATTTGCACGCCTCCAGGAGCTCGCCCCGGAACGTGGCGTCCAGCGGGGGGATGTTCAGGGTTTCGGCGAAGAGGCTGCCGTTGACGTAGCGGAAGCCCTCATACTGCTCGTCGAGTGTCCAAGGTTTGGCGTTGGCAGTCCCATTGTCGGCCTGCGGATCGTCGAGGACACCGAACAGCTCGCCCAGCTTAGTGCTGACCTCATCGGCAGTGACGTACTCTGCGATCCAGTCGCGAAAAGCGTTGGGGCGCCACATGCCGGTGTCGTCGCCGAAAAACAGGAATAGCAGCCGGCTCAGCAGCAGGGTGGCTTGGGTAGGTTCCATCCCGGCGGTGTTGAGGTGTTCGTAGAGGGTGCCCATCAGGCGGGCAGCCTGCTGAGAGGCGGTCTCGGACTCGACATCGAAGGCCACCCGCATCCGGGTCAGCAGTTGGGTGAGGGTGACGTCGTCATCGATGCCCAGCTCTATGGCCTTGAGCCGGCTCTCGAGGTTCTGGTCGGGTTCGCCCACGGTGTGGGGGTGGACCATGAGTTTGGCGTTAACCCCGCCGAGCTGACGGTGCCGGGGCCAGCGCCATTCCTGATGGGTGCCGTCGGAGAAGATGACCAGGCGTTCGGCGTTGGCCTTGCTCAATTCATTGTCGATGCCGCGCTGCACGGACCGGGAGGGGAGGGTCGGGCAGTGCCAAACGCGCAGGCCGCTGAAGGAGGCGCCTGGGTGAGGGTGTAGCCCTCCCCTGCGGTGGGTGGGGTCCAGGTCTTGTGGGCGTCGGGGCGGTCCCAACCGAGCTCTTCGACGAAGAGCTTGGTGAACTCGTGACCGTCGACGAGGTCGAGGATGGTGCTCATGCGCTGACTCCCATGGTGGAGACGATCCGGATTGGATCGGTCCCGGTTTTGGTACTGATGGTGAGGTCGTTGTCCTGGTGCAACCTGCGAATCAGGGCCAGCAAGTTCTCATCCGTGGCGCCGGCACGCCGTGCTTGGCGCAACCGATGAGTGGCGGTGACCGTCAGCGGGGCCTCGTAGATGGCGGAGACGGCTTTGTCGGTGACCGGGTCGTAGTTGTGCAGGGTCTCGCCGAGGCGCTGCCAGATGATCTTGCGTTCCCCGCGCAGTCGCCCGGCGGTGTTCTCGGATTCCTTCAGCGGGCCCCGGACCATGGCCTCGACCAGCTCGTCGTGGTCGCCTCGGCGTTCCAGGCCGGGTTGGCCGGGGGCGGCCTCAAAGGCCCGCAGGGCTTCGTGGCCGGTGAGCAGTCGGGTGGTCCCGTCGGGGTGGGCGTAGGCGAAGCCTTCGTTGCCGGAGTCGGTGCGTACATAGCAGGCCACTCCCTCCTGTTCCTGAAGCCGGGGGGTGCGGGTGGCGTCGATCATGTCCGGCAGCCCGGCGATGCACTCGGCCAGGGCCGGGTCGTCCTGGGTGGCTTTGCGCCAGACCTCGAAGGCCAGGGAGGAGGCGTCGACGTCCTCCTGGGCTTCGGTGTCGGCCAGGGTGCCGTCGTAGAGGTCCTTGATGACCCGCACTTCCCCCTCGGTGCCGAAGAACCGTTCGTCGGAACCGAAGGCGCTGGCGTTCTCGGCCAGGCGGTGCTGGATGCGGGTGCGCAGGTTCAGCACGTCTTCCACGCTGCCATGGCTGATCGTGTAGATCAGCACCTCCTCGGCGTCCTGGCCCACTCGGTCCACACGGCCGGCGCGCTGGATGAGCTTGATGATCGCCCAGGGTAAGTCGTAGTTGACGACCACGTGGGCGTCCTGGAGATTTTGGCCCTCCGAGAGCACGTCGGTGGCCACCAGCACGCGCAGCTCGTCCTGCGGGGTCAAGGACTCGTCGGTGGCGATCAGCCGGGAGTTCGATTTCGGGGAGAACCGGCGGGCCAGTGCCGTCGGGTCCTCTACCTCACCGGTGGCCACGTCCACCTGCTCGACACCGAGCTCCTGGAGGGCGGCGGCGACATAGTCGGCGGTGTCCTTGTACTCGGTGAAGATCAGCACCTTCTCCCCCGGGTGCTCCTGCTGCACCAGACGCAATAGGCCCGCCAGCTTCGAGTCCCCCTCCGGGCTCCACGCCCCGTAGTCGCTCAGCAATCCCTCGATGGCTTCAGAATCCGCCACCAAGTCACGGCGCAGATGGGAGGTGAACAGCTGCGGGCGGATCCATCGCACCGAGGCCGGAGCCTTTTCCTCGAGCAGGGCGTAGTCCTGGGCCGGTTCGGTCAGCTGCCCGCCCAGGCGCAAGGACGTGGTGCTCTCGTCCTCCACTTCGGCGTCCGTATCCCCTTGGAGGACGTTGGCGTCGATCGTGCCGGCCGGTAGCGGCAGGTCCTCATCGATGGCGTGGAGAAACAACCGGTTGCGGGACAGGTGGCGCTGCAGCGAGAGGATGAAGGAGTGCCCGCAGGAGGACAGGCGCTTGTAGAAGTTGGTGCGCACGAACCCGGCCACCTGCCCGCGGGAACGTTGCAGGTCCTCCACCAGGGATCGTTCGTCGTCATTCATCAGGCCCGCAGCTGACGGCGCCAAGTAGGCGGCCAGGTCGTAGCGCGGCAGCTGCAGTTCCTTGATCGCGTCCAGGGTGGTGTCGGCGACCATCTTCGCGGCCGGGTCGTCCTCGGTGAACTCGTGGTCCACCGGGATGGCGCGGCGGTCGGGGAAGGTGAAGCGTTCCCCGTTGGAGAAGGTCAGATACTGCCGGCCGGCCTCGTCGGTTTCGGCATAGTTGTCGCGGATGAAGGACCGGGTGCGACGCACCAGGTTCTCACCCATCAGCCGTTTCCAGTCCTCGGGGTGCTCGGATTTACGGAACGCAGCCAGGGTGGTTTGGCCAAACTCGAGGTTCTCGGCCAGGTGCGGGTTCTCCGCCAAGGCGTTGACCGGGGCGATCCCTAAGTCCTCGTCCTCATCGATGTACAGGCCCAACTGGTTGGCCACATCGGTGAACCGCAGGTTGTACGGTGTGGCCGTCAGCAGCAACACCTTGGAATCGTTGACACTGATGTACTCGTGCACGGCGTTGTACGTACGGGTGTTCTCGTTGCGCAGCGTGTGGGACTCATCCACGATCACGAACGGGTAGCGCCGCAGGTCCGGCAGCACTCGGTGGACCATGGAATAGGGCACGACGCGGCCGTGCAGGTCATAAGCCTCCATGTGGCGTTCCCACATCGACTGAAGGTTTTTCGGGCACACCACCAGCGGCTGGTACCCGTGCTCATCGCGCAGCACCTGGGCGACCGCGACCGCCGTTAGCGTCTTGCCCAAACCCACCACATCACCGAGCATCGTGCCGCGATGGGCCATCACCCGCCGGGCCAGGGTCTTGACGGCCGTGGCCTGGTACTCCAGCAACTGGCCGGCGATGGGGCCGGTGAGCACATACCCGTCCAACCCCTCCCGCACATCCCGGGACAGGTCGTGGCAGACCTTCAGGTACACCTCATACGGGGAACGTACCAAAGGAGACGCCCAGGACTCCTCCAGCAGCTCCAGCAGTTCATCCTGGATTGACAGCGACCATCGGTCCACCCAGCGCTCCTGGAACCACCGGGCAAGCTGCTCTGCTGCGTGCTGCTCAACAACGTCCGTGTTGAGCTCGAGGTTGCTCATCAGTCCTGGAAAGGTCAGGTTCGACGAACCCACGAAGCCGATGTGCGGGGCCGAGACGTCCTCCCGGTGGAAGATGTACGTCTTGCCATGGAGGGGACGACGGGTGAACACCTTGAGCTCCACAGCTCCCAGCTGGACGAACTCGTGCAGGGACTGAAGGGCCTCTCGGTCCTTTTGAGTCGGCATCCCGTGCATGAGCTGCTCCCGGAGATGGTTCACCAGTTCGTTTCGCCGCTCCCTGGCGCGAGGACGATCGGCCTCGGCCTCCTCGGAACCGTCCACCGCCCGTTGGAGGGCCTCCAGAGCTTGCCGGTGCTCCCCAGGCATGACCATTCCGATCAGCACCCGAGCGACGGGAAACTCGGCGCCGGCGGTCATCTTCGCGCGGACCTCGGCGTCCAGCATCTCCCAGCCCCGCAGGTTGAAGTACCCCACTGCCACATCCATGGAGCTGTACGCCTCGAAGACCTCCTGCAACCTCCACCCCAGACGGGTCTTGTCCTGCAGGTTGTCGAAAATCTGGGTCAATGTGCCTCCTGGGCGTGCTTCACTGGCTGCGTCCGCTTCCACGCCGTGTCGAATTGCCAACAATTAAAGACAACGGTCCCCTTTTCCCGGACTGCGCCCGTTGGATCGACTCGTTCCAGCGCCTACTGCCTGTTTCCTGCAATATCTCGCGTGCCAACCCTCAGCTCCCTCGTAAGCAAGCTACTCGTCGAATTCTCTAGTGACCCCTTTCCCAGTAACGCTTTCGATGGCCATAATGACGTCGTCAAGTCGTCGATCAATGAATTCCTCGTAGTTATCCTTACGCAATGGATCATCCTCATCGTCAGCATCCATGAGGTGCGATCGGAGAATCTCAACCAGTTCTTTTTCACCCAAGGTTTCTCGCAGGGCCTGAAAATAGATGCTTGGCGCCTTCGCCCCTATGGTTTTGTTTGTGACCGGATCGATAAGAACGCGGTTGAGCACTAGCTCAGAATTAAATCGACGACCCTTCTCGTCAGATTTACCATTGAGGAAAGCCTTAGGAAAAATGTGATGGGAGTCGATTTTATCAGCCTTGACTCTTTCAGCAGTTAGCTTCATACCGTTGTGGAAATCACGCGCACCGGTCGTCACAGCAAGAGCAAGCATTCCGGCATTGAGGGCCTTCCGCCTCGTTGTTGCGGTCCGAAGAGAAGATTCCGCGAGGGAAAATTCCGAAACCGCCTCGGGTGCATCCTGCGACGAGTCAAACAGCCAGTACTTGAGTTTGGCGTAATCAGCGCCTGCTTGGCTATTTGCACCTTGATCATAATTAGTTGAAAATACAGTGCACCAAAAAAACTGCTTGAGTCGGTTCAGAACATTTACCTGTTCGGGACCCTTGACTTTTGCGATATCATCCCACACTGCCGCCATTGGAACGAGGAGCATGGTATAGGGGAGCAGCTTCGGCGCCACAACGCCGCACTCGGCTTGAAGCAGGTCCAGAACACGTGCAAATCCTCGTACAACTGCCTCCCAGTTGGCTTGAACATCGCTCGCCTCCAACTTACGCAATACGTCGCTCCGTTGCGCGGAATTACGAGCTCTTAGTGTGATCGCCTGGAGCACACTATAAGCATCGATCGAAAAGTCCTCGAGAATTTCATGGTCTGCAACCGCCTGATCCCATAGGTCTCGAAGGAAGACATCTTCAGGGTAGAACCTAGCCGTAAGCAACTCAAAAGGCCCAAGCGGCTTCCCGGTGTTATTCAAGGTCTCGAAGACGGTTGCAACTGCCTCTATTTTGGTGTGACTCGGAAGCGTAACCACTGGAAACCCATACGAGCGGAGCGGCGTTAGGTAACGCTCACGGAATTGCCTTAGCAGCTTTTTAGTGGACTTTTCGTCCATGCTGGAAGCGTAGTGGGCCGCGTACTCGTCGAGCCAGTCATCAAAATCCCGATGTTCATCCACGGAAAAAACATGTTCTTTGATGCGCGCGCTCGGGACTCCAATGCCTTGGCCTCTTTTGACTCCACTGGATGCCAAAAGACCGCGTTCTCGAACTCAACATCTGACTGGTCAAAAAGCTGACCCTCAAGATTTGATTCTGACGGAAGATCAACAAATTCGCGAATTTTCAGATAGAAGCGCTCCTCCCCTACACCATTCAACGCTCGATAGAGGGAGGTCAGCCTTTGCTGGCCATCCAATATGAGTTCCTGCGGGTGTGTTGTGCGGGAGGGTGCGCCCTCAACAGCGCGCCAACCGAACTTCTGGTTCTCAGGTCCAACTGCCCAAAAGAGAAACGTGCCGGCGGGGAACCGGGACATCATTGAACGAAGCAGCGTAGCTGTTCGCTTCGGCTCCCACGTAAAGTCTCGCTGAAAATCCGGAATGGCGAGCGCCCCATTATGAATCTTTTGAAGCAAGTAATCCAGGTGCGAAGGGTTCGCCTGAAATACCGGGTCTGCGTCATAGGCACCCACCATGGTGTCACAACCCCACTTCCATCAGCTTTTTATTATCGGACGATACGAAGCGCCTAGCTCGGCTGCGCAAGCTCACGACAGATGGACGGCCAACGAAAGCAACCGCTCGCGAATGGGACGGCCGCCGGCCGCCGATTCGCGTGCTGAGGTCCGGCGCGAGCGAAACCTGTCCCCACTCTGCCAGAGACAGCCCGCCCCCAGCTGTCGAAGAACTCGCCCAAAGTGAGACCAGCGACTTCACGGCGCGCCATGCGCACTAACCGTTCAGCGCCGTTGTGCTGTGCTGGCGCAGCATTGACCTGATCGTGACCAGGGCACCACCGGCGATGCCCGCCACAAAATTCCTCAGCACCACCCACACCAGTCTGATCAACCGGCGAGAGTGCCCGTTCGTGGGGCTCCAAAGATCCAGTTCGGCGCATGGCCGCGTGCGCCGAAAGATGTCGTCCTCCGGTCATAAGATGCAAAAACATTAGGTTCACGCCGCGGAGGGGGCGACGGACCCCAGCACCCAGGCGAGATGCACACGCCGCTGACAGAACAGGGACACGATGTCACAAGTGGTGGAGACCGAAGATCCAGATGCACTTGGACCGCGCGACTACCGCGCGTTCATGCGCACCGAGACGCCCCAGCTGACCCTTCCCACTGTCCAGGACCAGTTCGTGACGTGGTTGCGCGACAAGGGCATCGACTTCGACAGCACGAACCGTGTCGAATTCATGGCGAGAGGAGTCCGGGCGTCGGTCGTCGAGCACACCCGGGGTCATGACGACTACGTCCGGTGCCGGCTCGTCGAATCGGAGACACCCCAAGGCACGTGGTGCACCGAGGTGGTGGCGTCCTCCGCCGGATGGATCGACCTGACCGTCACGAATTCCGAGGGGTACTTCGTCGCCGTTCCCAAACTGGCCCGGTATCTCATGCAGGCCCTCGATGTGCGCGACGCCTCGATGCAGCTCCTTGACGAGGTCAAGCAGTGGGACATCAACGAGGTCGACCGGCTCGTGGAGCTGCTCGAAGACCAGGACCGGCACGGGCTCGTGTTCGTCGCGGGGACCGGTGACGAGCCGGACCTTTACGAGGCTTTCCGGAAGCGGGTGTCCACGTGGACCCGTGAGGTGTTCGGCATGGCGCAGTCGATCGTCCTTACACCACGCGCCACCCAGATGCTCAGCGATCGACTGGGCTACCACGCCGTTGGCCCATGGATGTTGCGGACGTACTACCCGGGAGTGGCGCCGGCTCAGATCGTGGACTCCCGCCGCCACCGGTATTTGACGACGGCCACCCTCGCCAACGAGAAGGACTGGCGGCTCCGGCAACTCCTGGCGAACACCGCCCGCCGTCATGCGGCCACTCGCCTGGATCCGACAGAAGTCATCCGCGCGAAACGAGCCTTCGCCCGCGCGGAGACTCGTGCACTGCTCGCGGCTTTCGGGGAACCCACCCCCTCTGACCGCGACCGCACAGAGGTCGTCCCGTCGCCAGCCGTCATCAGCGCCGCACCGACGGACGCGAAGCCCCAGGCGCTGGACCTCGAGGACATCGACACAGATCGTGCCGAACCTCCTGCCGTCGCTGCGGCGGAGGCGCAGCTCGATCTCATCCGTTTGGTCCTGGGCATCACATCCATCACCCGCGTCGCCCTGGAGCAGGCGATCCATCCCGGCCACACCGCGCCGTCTCCCGAAAGCCTTCGCAGCGGGGCGTTACAGGCGGCTAGCCTGCGCATCAAGGAGCAGCTCGATCGGATCGAAGAACTCGAGGACTTTCGACGCGATGCGGTGCGCGCGCTCGAGGATCAGCAACTAGAGCGTGCCGAGCTACAGGACGATCTGGAGAAGTCCCGTCGGACGGTCCGCTGGTTGCGGGACCGGTTCGCGGAGATGTCCGACTACGAGACGGCCTTCGGCGAGGCGCCTGAGGACACTCTGGAAACCTATCCCGCGTCGTGCGTGGAACTCATTGATCGGCTGGGGAAAGACCAGGACGTCCTGGTTTTCACAGGTGATCGGAATAAAGCACGTGTCGTCGACGACGCGGACACCCTTCAGCTGGCCGTGCGAAGCGCATGGGAAGCCTGCATTGCACTCCGCGAGTACGTCCGGGCGCGCAACGACGGCAACTGGGACAATGGCGTGGACCAATTCCTGAAGAACCGGCCCGAAGGCTACGACGGGATCAGCGCCGGCAAGCACGGCGCGACCGAGACCGCAGTCACTATGAAGCAGTTCGGCGGCGAAAGGATCTTCCCAGTCCCGGCGGAGGTCTCGTCCGAACAGGTCATCGCGATGAAGGCACACTTCAAACTCGCCTCGATCGGGATGCTGAGTCCCCGTATGCACTACCACGATGACTACACGAACACCGGCAAGATCTACATCGGGTACATCGGCCGTCATCTCACGAATACGATGACTAACTGACGGAGTTGCGGACTGGCACTGGCACATCACTCGGTTCTACGTCCGTCGCGCTTGTCACAGCTTGGGACTGCCCTGACTTTCCTTGACTCGCCGACCAGCCTTTTAGTCGTGTCATTCAGGGGTTCTGCAACCACGGATTGATCCGTGACGGAGGCGCGGCTGCGGCCCTTTGTCGCCGCCGTCGGCGGCTCGCCCCTCCCCCGGACTCTCGTGGACCAGCGGGCGGCCAAGGGCGTGACCGTCATGGCCGACTCCGGCGCCACCGAGGCCGGGTCCACCGTCCTGACCATGCCCCCGCGCGGTAGCGACAGCACCTCGGCCATCAGCGTGCCGGTGGTCCACGCCCAGTGCAGCGTCCGCGACCTCGACGGCTCGGAGCTGCCCGCCGGCCGGATCGGCGAGCTGTGGGTGCGCGGCCCCCTGCTCATGCAGGGGTACTGGAACAAGCCGGAAGGGACCGCCCAGGCCATCACGCCCGAGGGCTGGTTCCGGACCGGCGACGCCGCCCAGGTCGACGAGGACGGCATCTTCCACATCGTGGACCGGTGGAAGGACATGTACATCTCCGGCGGGGAGAACGTGTACCCCGCCGAGGTCGAGAGCGCGCTCTACCAGCACCCCGACGTCGTGTTGGCCTCCGTGGTCGGGGTCCCGCACGAGCGGTGGGGCGAGACCGGCAGGGCGTTCGTGGTGCTGAGCAGGCGCTCCACCACAACCGCCGAGGAGCTGCGCACCTGGTGCCGCGAGCGCCTGGCCGCCTACAAGGTGCCCACCGACGTAGAGTTCTTGGACGACCTGCCCCGCAACGCGACCGGCAAGATCCTCAAGAAGGAGCTGCGCACCGTGATGAGCCGATGACCCGCCCCGATCCCGCCGCCCTGCTGGCCGACCTGCGCCAGGAGGGAGACCTGCTCGAGGAGCTGCTGCGGCCGCTGTCCGCGGAGGACTGGGACCTCCCCACCCCGGCGGAGGGGTGGACGGTCCGCCACCAGATCGCCCACCTCACCTGGACGGAGCGGACCGTGCTCACTGCCCTCGAGGAGCCGGAGGTCTTCGCGCAGTTGCGGGAGCGGTTCGCGGCGGAGACCGACGTCGTCGACCGCGGCGCCCAGGAGGGAGCCGCGCGGCCCCCGGCCGAGATCCTGGCGTCCTGGCAGGACAGCCGGCGCCGTGTGCTCGAGCGGCTCGCCGCCGTGCCGGAAGGCGAGCGCATCCCGTGGATCGGCCCGCCCATGGGGGCGCCCATGATGGCCAGCGCCCGGATCATGGAGACCTTCGCCCACGGCCAGGACGTCCGCGACGCCCTCGGGGTTCCCCCGGTCGCCTCGCACCGGCTGCGGCACGTTGCCCATCTGGGCGTGGCCACCCGCGACTACGCCTTCCGGCAGCGCCGGCTGGATCCACCGGCCGAGCCGTTCCGCGTCGAGCTCACCCACGAGGAAGAAACTTGGACCTGGGGACCGGCCGAGGCAGGTCAGCGTGTCCACGGCCCGGCCCTGGACTTCGCCCTGCTCGCCACCCGGCGGCGGCACCGCCAGGACGGGAACCTCGTCGCGGAGGGCCCCGACGCCGACGCCTGGCTCGACATCGTCCAGGCCTTCGCCGGCCGGCCGGGTCCGGGGCGAGCCCCGCTGTCGTAGGCCGGATGCGGAGGAACCGCCGGACCGGACAGCGGCGACATCGTGCGGAGCGCTGATTCACGACGACGCTGCTGGTGGCACAACCGGTTGACGTGACGAGCTCGGCCGAGCGCTGGAGCAGGACACCCCCGCCGGATGGGCCGCGCTGCCGTCGCGCCCGGTGCCGGCCCGTCACATGCCCCCGCCGCCCTGGTCGCGGACACTGCCGAGCCCTAGCGTGTAGGCCACCAGGCGCCACAGCAGCCCAGCAGCGGCCACCGGAGAGCGGGGACGGCATGAGCGCGCACACGGAGAATCAGGGCAACCGCAGCGTCGCCGCGCCGGAGGGCGCCGCCTGGAGTTCCGGCTCACCGGCCCGCCCGGCGGCCTGCCGGTGATTTTCCACCACGGCGCCCCCGGCGCCGCGGTCCCGTTCGGGCCGCTCGAGCGCGCGGCTACGGAGCGCGGGCTGCAAGTGCTCACCGTCTCGCGCCCCGGCTACGGCACCTCGGACCCGCTCCCGGAGCATACGGCCCCCGGCACGGTGGCCGACGCCGTGGCCGACATCCGGTGCGTCCTGGACGAGCTGGGTGCGGAGGAGTTCCTCACTTTGGGCTGGTCCAGCGGCGGCCCGCGCGCCCTGGCCTGCGGCGCGCTGCTGCCCGGCCGCTGCCGCACGGTCAGCTCCCTGGCCGGCTGTGCTCCGCCGCGCGCCGAGGGACTGGACCCGGTCGCCGGGATGGACGAGGACAGCGCGGCCGAGTTCACCGCCGCCCGGCAGGGTCGCCGGGCGCTCGAGGCCTACCTCGAGGAACAGGTGCAGGCCATGACCGCGGCCGCCTCGGCGCCGGATGGCGACGTCGTCGAACTGCTGCGCGCTATGCTCCCGCCGGTGGACCGGGCGGTGATGACCGGGGACTTCGCCGACTACGTCATGGGCGCGGCCGAGCACTCCCTGCGCCAGGGCATCGTGGGCTGGCGCGACGACGACCTGGCGGTGGACCGTCCGTGGGGCTTCGCCGTGGAGGAGATCGCCGTGCCGACGCGGATCTGGCACGGCCGGGAGGACCGCACCGTCCCGGTATCCCACGGGGAGTGGCTCGCCGCGCACGTGCCGGGCGCCCGGGCGCACCTGCTGGAGCACGAGGGGCACCTGTCCCTCGTGGCCCGCCTCGACCGGGTCCTGGACGACCTGCTCGATGCCGCCGAGGTCGACAAGGGCGGGATGTAGGGCAGGCACGCCGGAAGGGTCCGCGAAGAAAACCGACCCACACCGGGCGGTCATGACAAACGCAGTAATTTCTTTTAGCGAATTCCCGTTTGGACCCTGGGACCCACTAAGAGATCGCCTTTTCCGCCCCCACCAAGGAGCCGCCCACGTCGGCTGCTTAATGCTCCGTGAAGCATTCCCCGCGGTTTCTCGCGCCATAACGTGCGTGTCACCCCCGGACGCCCCGCCCCAGAGCAGAGGCGGACTCGCCGGCGAACACGAGTGGAACAGAGCCCCAGGTCAAGCCCACTTTTGTCTTGAGATGCACCGACCAGAGGATCCCCGCCGCCCCCCTCCCCAAGCAGCTTCGCGCGAGCGCGAAGGCCCACGGCCGGATTGCAGCAGATTCTGAGACACGCCCGTGATCAAAACGAGACTTTCTCGTTACTTTTCGATTAGTGTTCTCTCCGTGCCGATCCCCCCACTGATCGACACCCCCGTGCACATCGCCGAATTCTGCCGGTGCCCGGGGCCCCCTGAACACATCGCTCGGCAGAAGCGGGGGAACCACGAACGGTCCCTCCCCCGGGACCTAGGGGTTAAGTCGCCAGGGCCTCCACCCTGCGACCGGGTGTCTCCCACCCGCATCCGACAGCTCACCTCGCAGGCAAGAGGGAGGACATCACTCATGCCCATCTTCCACTCCCGCACGCCCCGCCACCGCGCCCAGCGCTCGTTCCCCCTGGGGCGCACCGCGACCCTGGCGGTCGCCGCCGGCGCCATGGCGCTCGGCAGCGTGGCCCCGGCCCAGGCCGCCCCGGTCGCAGCCCCCCAGCAGCTCCTCAGCATCCAGTCCCAGTCCGGCAAGGCCGCGACCATCGCCGCCGCGGCCAAGAGCCAGCTCGGCGTGGGTCAGGACTGCACCTCCCTGGTCACCAAGTCCCTGCGTGCGGCCGGGATCAACCACCACGGGTGGCCGGTCTCCTACCTGAATCTCGGCCACCGGGTCTCCGCCGCCCAGGCCCAGCCCGGTGACCTGGTCTACTACGCCAACGGCGGCATGGGCTTCGCCCACATCGCCGTGTACATCGGCGGCGGCAAGGCCGTCCACGGCGGCTGGAACGGCTACCAGACGGTCATCCAGACCGTCCACGTCGGCTCGGGTCCGGTCTACATCCGGGTGCGCTGACTCCACGCTTGTGAACCGGGTGTGCGGTTCCTCTCCCGATGGGAACCGCACACCCGATCCCCCAAGAAGCGTTGCTCTAGGACGGCAATCCCTGTGCCGGGCCTGCTTGTCGTGCAGTCCCATGTCGCCGCACGTATCGGGCAGTGGCATTCCGGGCATTCCGATCAGTGCGCTCGTATTCGTCCATCGCACGCTCCCGTACGCCGCAGATGTGCCCGGCCATCGCAATCCGGGCTGCCCCGGCATCACCTCGGCGCAGCGCCTGCAGGATCTGCGTGTGCTCCTCGGTGGCGCTCCGGGCGTCCTGGACCCCCAATCCGCCGAAGAGCCGAAACCGGTGCACGTGCCCGCCGAGGGACTCGTAGGCCCTCAGGACGAACTTGTTCCCCGCCTGCTCCGCGATGAGCCGGTGGAAGCGCTCGTCCGCCTCCCAGTAGGAGCGGTAGTCGGAGAAGTGGGGCCCGTTCGGGGCGTCGCGGTGGTCCTCGATGGAACGCTCGAGGGCCTCCAGGAACGGCGGGTCCGCGCGGCCGCAGGCCAGTTCGGCGTTGTACGGCTCGATGAGCAACCGCGCGTCCATGAGGTCCAGCAGCTCCTCGTGGGTCAGTAGGGGCGCCACGCGGTAACCGCGCAACGCGGCCCGAACGACCAGACCCGTTGATTCCAACCGCGCCAGAGCCTCCCGAACCGGCGTGGGGGAAACGCCCAGCTCCCGCGCCGTGCCGTCGATGCTGACGGGATCCCCGGACTTCAGCTCCCCGTCCATGAGGCGCGCGAGGATCTCCTTGTACACCTGGTCCGCGAGGATGCTGCGCTGCACGCACGACCCGCCCGAAATGCCTATCTCCATGCCGCTTTCCCTCGCTTGCAGTCGCGTTGCCACGAAGTGTGGTGTTCTCCTGGGACGCCGACTTCGTCAGAAGCCCACAGTCGGAGCAACGGTGGCGTACGCCATTGCCGGACACCACGATCTCCGATGTCCGTCCGCCCATTTGCCGGACTTGCGGTTGCTGGGTTCAGCCGTGAAGCGACAGACCGAGGCCTGCCCGTCATGCACGGGGAACCGCCATGTACTTGGTTTCGAGGAACTCCTCGATGCCCACGCGGCCGCCCTCGCGGCCGAGGCCGGGGGTGTCGTTGGCCATGCGCACGACCTCCTCCTCGGTGTCGAACGGGATGACGGGGGCCACCGGGCCGAAGATCTCCTCGTTCATGAGTTGGGCGGAGGGGTCCACGTCGGACAGGACGGTGGGGGTGTAGAAGTAGCCGGGGCGGTCCGGGCGGGAGCCGCCGCAGACCACGGTGGCGCCCTTGGCCACCGCGTCGTCCACCAGTTCCTGGACCTTGGTGAGGGCTTTCTCCTCGACGAGGGGTCCGACGTCGGTGCCGTGCTGGGCGCCGTCGCCGACGGACAGCACGCCCAGGCGTGCGGCGAGCCGTGCGGAGAACTCCTCGGCGACCGGGCGCTGCACGAACAGCCGGTTGGCCGCGGTGCAGGCCTCGCCCATGTTGCGCATCTTCGCCGCGACGGCGCCCTCCACGGCGCGGTCCAGGTCCGCGTCGGCGAAGACGAGGAACGGGGCGTTGCCGCCCAGCTCCATGGAGGAGCGCATCACGTGCTGGGCGGCCTGCTCGAGCAGGCGCACCCCGACCTCGGTGGAGCCGGTGAAGCTGATCTTGCGGGCGATGCCGGAGGACATCCACGGGCCCACCACGGAGGAGGCCCTGGAGGTGCACACGACGTTGAGCACGCCGGCGGGCAGGCCGGCCTCCACGAGGATGTCCACCAGGGCCAGGGAGGACAGCGGGGTGAGGTTGGCGGGCTTGAACACCATGGTGCAGCCGGCGGCGATCGCGGGGCCAATCTTGCGGGTGCCCATCGCCAGCGGGAAGTTCCACGGGGTGACCAGCACGCACGGGCCCACCGGCTCCTTGGAGACCAGGATGCGGTTCTTGCCGTCCCCGGTGGTGGTCTGGTCCCCGCCGATGCGCACGGCTTCTTCGGAGAACCAGCGGAAGAACTCTGCGGCGTAGGCGACCTCGCCCTTGGCCTCGGCGAAGGGCTTGCCCATCTCCGTGGTCATGATCAGGGCCAGTTCGTCCTGGCGGTCCATGATGATGTCGTAGGCGCGGCGCAGGATCTCGCTGCGCGCCCGGGGGGAGGTCTTCGCCCAGTCCTTCTGCACGCGCCCGGCGGTCTCGATGGCGCGGGCGGCGTCCTCGGGGCCGCCGTCGGCGACCGTGGCGATGACCTCCTCGGTGGCCGGGTTGACGACGTCGAAGCGGGCCCCGGAGGCGGCCTCGCACCACCGGCCGTCGATGAACAGGCCCGTGCTGACCTTGCCGACGGCGTTCAGAGCCGGCTGGGAGGTGCGGGAGGCGTTGACGTTGGTGGTCATGGGGTGTCCTCTTTCGGGGTCGTGGAGTGGGTTCGGTCGGGGGCGGCCGCTCGGAATTGTGGCCGGCCCGGGTCCAGGAGCTGGGCCAGGTGCACACCCGTCCTGGTGGCGTCGAGCTGGTTGATCTGCATGGCACAGGAGAACCCGTCGGTGAGCACCGCGGCCTCGGCTCCGGTGCCGCGCAGGGCAGGTGCCAGAGCGTTCTCGGCGACCTGCATGGACACCTCGTAGTGCTGGGCCTCGAAGCCGAAGTTGCCGGCCACCCCGCAGCAGCCGGTGGCATCCACCACCTCGGCCACCCCGACCGCGGCCAGCGCGGCCCGCTGGTTGCCCGCGCCGAACACCGAGTACTCGTGGCAGTGGGTCTGCAGGACCACCTGTTCGGGCACGGGGCGGGCCGGGGTCGGAGTCCACCCGTCCGCGACGAGGTCGGCGGCGTGGGCGGCGAAACTGCGCACCCGGGCCGCGACCCGTTTGGCCTGGTCGGTGGGGACGAGCTCGGGCAGGTCCTTGCGCAGGGCTGCGGCGCAGCTGGGCTCCACGACCACGATCGGCCGATCGGTGCCGTCGTCGAGGGCTTCTGCGGCCCGGGCCAACAGTTTTTTCGCGGTGCCGAGTTGGCCGGTGGAGATCCAGGTGAGTCCGCAGCAGGCCTGTGCTGAGCACTGCACAGATTCCCCGGCCTCGGTCAGCACGCGTGCGGCGGCCCCGGCGACCTCAGGACGGAACCCGCGGGTGAAGGTGTCCACGAACAGCACTACTGCTCCCTGCGGGTCACCTGGGGACAGCACCCCGGCGGCGGCAACCTGCTGACGCCATTCCCCTGTTCTGGCGAATCGGGGCATCGCCCGGCGGGTGGTCAGTCCCCCGACCAGGGCCGCGACCTTGGCCAGTGGTGTGGCCAGCACCGCGTTGACCAGCGGGGCAACCCGGCCGGTCAGCTTCAGCCACCGCGGCAGCCAGCCCAGGGAGAAGTGCGCCATCGGTCGCAGCCGGCCGGCGTAGTAGTGGTCGAAGAACTCGGACTTGTAGGTGGCCATGTCCACCCCGGCCGGGCAGTCGGTGGAACACGCCTTGCAAGACAGGCACAGGTCCAGCACCTCGCGCACCTCCTCCGAGCGCCAGCCCTCCTGCACGGTGGCCGCCCCGCGGACCATGTCCTGCAGCACCCGGGCCCGGCCCCGGGTGGAGTCCTTCTCGTCGCGGGTGGCCCGGTAGCTGGGGCACATGACCCCGCCGATGTCCGCACGGCAGCGGCCCACGCCGATGCAGCCCTGCACTGCCTGCACCCACGGGTCAAGGCCCGCGCCGCCGGCCGTCGCGGCGTCGTCGGTCTCAGCGAGAGATCCCCCGCCGCGGTGAAGCGGGCGCAGGTCGAAGCTGGTGCGCCACTCCCGCGCCGGGACCCCGGCCAGCGCCAGGTGCGCGTCCATCGGGTCCGGGACGGTGATCGAGCCGGGGTTGAGGATCCCGGCCGGGTCCCACAGCCGGCGGTAGGCGGCGAAGGCGGCGAGCACCGCCGGGGAGTACATGATCGGCAGCAGCTCGGACCGCGCCCGGCCGTCCCCGTGCTCGCCGGACAACGACCCGCCGTGGCGGACCACCAGCTCGGCCGCAGCACGGGTGAAGTCGCCGAACACGGCCCGCCCGGCGTCGGTGCGCAGGTCATAGGTGATGCGGATGTGCATGCAGCCGGCGCCGAAGTGACCGTACATGACGCCGTCGAGCCCGTGATCGGCCAGCAGGGCGCGCAGATCCGCCAGGTAGTCCGCCAGCTTTTCCGGGGCGACCGCGGAGTCCTCCCAACCCGGCCAGGACTCCCCTCCGGAGGCGAGCCGGGAGGCCAGTCCCGCCCCGTCCTCCCGCACCCGCCACAGCGAGGCACGCTCCACCAGGTCCGGCACGGCCCGACCCTCCACCAGCCGCCCGTTCTGTCCCAGCCGGGCCAGAAGCCGCTCGGCCGCGGCGGCCACGGTGACCGGGTCCTCGCCGTCAAGGTCCACGAACAGCCACGCCCGTCCGGCGGGCAGGCCCAGCACGGAGTCCGCCCCACGGCGGAACCGCATGGTCTCCACGATGGCCTCGTCGGTGCCCTCCACCGCCGCCGGGGAGAACTCCAGGATCGTGGGAACGTCCCGGGCGGCCTCCACCACGTCGGCGTGCAGGCACACCAGCAGCGCGCTGGCCGGCTTGGGCACCAGCCTCATCCGGGCCCCGACCACGACGGCGCAGGTGCCCTCGGTGCCCACCAGGGCCCGAGCCATGTTGAACTTCTTCTCCGGCAGCAGGTTCTCCAGGTGGTACCCGGAGACCTGGCGCTGGATCCGGCCCAGCTCGAGCCGGAAGACGGCGAGGTTCTCCCGCGCCAGCCGCGTCAGTGACTCCGTCAGCTCGGCCGCACGGGCGGCCGACGCGTCATCGGACGGGTCGGTGGCGCGCAGGCCCGTGGTGGTGGCCGTCAGCCGCGCGCCGTCGGTGGTGACGACGTCGATCTCGACCACGTGGTCGGAAGTGCGGCCGTAGCGCACGGAGTGGTTCCCACAGGCGTCGTTGCCGATGGCCCCGCCCACCGTCGCGCGGCTCTTCGAGGAGGGATCCGGGGCGAAGGTGAGTCTTCCGCCCGTGGCTGTCTCCACCTGGCGGGTGAGATCGGCCAGCACCACCCCGGGATCGACGTCCACGGTGCCGGCGGTCTCGTCGACGCCGTGCACACCATCGAGGTGACGGGAGAAGTCCACAACCACACCGGGGCCCACGGCATTGCCGGCCATGGAGGTACCCCCGCCGCGGCCGACCAGCGGGGTACCGGTCTCCCGGCACGCCGCCACGGTGGCCACTACCTCGTCCCGACTGCGGGGGAACACCACCGCCAGCGGCTCCACCCGGTAGTTGGAGGCGTCGTAGGCGTACTCGGCCAGCCGGCGCGGCGAGGAATCAGCGGCCACGCCGGCAACCTGCAAGCGCTCGAGCACATCCGGCTGCGCCCGGGCCTGCTTGCTGGTGGCGCCGGACTCCGCACGGACCGTCCCGTGGTCAACAAGATCTTCCATGCTTCTCCTCAGGATCCCGCACCGGTGGGAACCGACTCAGCGATGACGGAGAGGTCGCCGCCCACGGTGACCCGAATGTCTGCACGGTTGCCCATGGAATTCCCTTTCTTGCGGGTCTGAGGCCAGACCAGCGGCATGTTCATCTGAGGTTGGATGCGAAGGAAGCATCCTCCGGGCACATCGGTGTCGGGGCCACCACATGTCCGTGCTGTCCGGGCCGCCGAAGTACCGGCACCGATCACAATCCTTATTGGTCCACCCGCGGGGGAACAGGTCCACCAGCCGGTCCCCGGACACCAGCACCGGGCGCGGACCGCCGGACACTGGATCCCCCCGTCCGCCGACCCGGCACCGGGCTTCTGCCACGGACGCAGGACGGGGCCGTGGCCCGGCGCAGGACGCTCAGTCGAAGACGATGATCTGGCGGACCGCCCTGCCGTCGGCCAGCTCGTCCATGGCTTCGTTGATGTCTTCCAGCCGGATGGTGGCCGAGGCGAGTTCCTCCACCGGCAGGCGCCCCTCGCGCCACATCTGGGCGTAGGCCGGTATGTCGTGTTCTGGCACCGCAGATCCCAGGTAGGACCCGATGATGGTCCGAGCCTCAGCCGTGACTCCCAGGGGCGCGATGCAGGAACGCGCATCTGGGGAGGGAAGGCCGACGGTCACGGTGGTCCCTCCGGCGGCGGTTGCCGCGACCGCCGTCTCGAACGCCTTCGGGTGGCCTGCAGCTTCTACGACCACCGGGGCCTTGATCCCCAGTTCCTCCACCTCCTGTGGCGAGTACACCGAGGTGGCCCCGAGTTCTCGGGCACGTGCGAGCTTGTCCGGATTGGCGTCGACTCCGATCACCTTTCCCGGGTTCTCCGCCTGGCTCGTGAGCGAGAGCGCCGTGAGCAGGGCGGCCATGCCCACACCTCCCAGACCGACGATCATGACGTCCTGACCGGGTGACGGCTTGCCGGCGTTTCGCACCGCACCGCCGCCAGTGAGGACCGCGCAACCGAGGACGGCGGCTGCGGCAGGTGGGATGTCGTCGCCCACGGGCACCACCGACCGACGGTTGAGGACAGCATGGGTGGCGAAACCGGACACGCCCATGTGGTGTTTGACGGCCTCCCCTTGGCGGGACAGCCGGGAGTTTCCTCCCAGCAGCTCACCGTTGTTGTTGGACGCCGAGCCTTCGGTGCAGGGCAGCTTGCCGTTGGTCGCGCAGTTGTCGCAGTCACCACACCGCGGCAGGAACACCGTCACCACCCGCTGCCCGGGACGCACATCGGTCACTTCCGATCCCGTCTCGACCACGATCCCGGCGGCCTCGTGCCCCAGCAGCATCGGAACCGGACGTACGCGGTTGCCGTCGACCACCGACAGGTCCGAG
This sequence comes from Kocuria sp. CNJ-770, assembly GCF_001942375.1. Classification (NCBI taxonomy): domain Bacteria; kingdom Bacillati; phylum Actinomycetota; class Actinomycetes; order Micrococcales; family Micrococcaceae; genus Kocuria; species Kocuria sp. CNJ-770. The sequence continues at coordinate 88,640 of NZ_MKJW01000078.1, read as the reverse complement.
TGGCACAGACCGGCTGCCTCGATCCGCACGAGCACCTCGTGCGGCCCCGGACCGTCCAGCTCCAGCTCACAGACAGAGATGGGCCTTGAACTGGAATAAGGCCGTTCGCGTCCGATCTCCTCGAGGACAGCGCCCATGATTTTCATCGTGATTGCCTTTCATGTTGTTCATGCCGTGCCGGCCCCCGCGAAGCGGGTCCGGAATTCGCTTGCGTGGCGCTTTCGGGCTCAGGCGGGGATCTTGTCCCGGTCGCGGTCTCGGTCGCGGTTGCGATCGCGTCGACGACGAAGCACGCCGGCCATCGGCGGCCCGATGAACGCGAGGATCGCCGCCAGGACGAAGAAGGTCGAGATGGGGCTGTGGAAGAGGATGAGCGGATCCCCCTGGGCCAGGGACGAGGTCTGCACGAGGTACTTCTCCAGCAGGGGGCCCAGGACCAGACCGAGCACGAGCGGAGCCGCAGGGAAGTCGAACCGCTTCATGAAGTATCCGAACAGGCCCGCGACGAACACGACCCACAGGGCGAAGGTGTTGTTGCCCACGGCGAACGCCCCGATGAGGCTGATGAAGAGGATCATCGGATAGAGGTAACTGTAGGGAAGCCGCAGGATCTGGGCGAAGACAGGAGCCAGAGGCAGATTGAGGATCAGCAGGAACAGATTGCCGATGAAGAAGGAGACGAGGAGTCCCCAGATGAGGTCCGGCTGCTGTTCGAACAGGAGCGGACCCGGCTGAAGACCGAAGATCACGAAGGCACCCAGCAGGACCGCAGTAGTGCCGCTGCCGGGAATGCCCAGTGACAGGGTAGGGATGAAGCTGGCATTGGCGGCGGCGTTGTTGGACGCCTCAGGAGCAGCCACACCTTCGACGGCGCCCTGACCGATCTCATGGCGGTACTTGCTGACCTGCTTTTCCGCCCCGTAGGACATGAAGGAGGCCAAGGTGGCTCCCGCGCCGGGAAGCACGCCGAGGGCGAAACCGAGACCGGTTCCCCGCAGTGCCGGAGGGAACGAGCGTCGCAGCTCTGTCTTCGTGACGATCAGGTCGCGGAACCGGGCCTTGATGGGTTTCTCCCCACCGCGGTGGATCTGGTGGAGGACCTCACCGATGGCGAAGAGCCCGATCAGCACCGCGATGAACCCCAATCCGCTGAGGAGATTGACGCTGCCGAAGGTGTAGCGCGCCGTCGCGAATCCTGACGCGACGCCCACCATGGAGAGGAGGAGGCCGACCGCCGCCATGATGATTCCACGCAGCACGTTCTCGCCGGCGAACGAGACGATCGTGGCCAGGGCGAGCAGCATGATGGTCAGGTTCTCCACCGGGCCGAATTTGAGCGCGAAGGCCGCGATCGGTGTGGCGAGGATCATGAGGCCGACGAGCGAGAGGATCGCCGCGATGAAGGACGATATCGCTGAGATGGCAAGGGCCGCGCCCGCTCGGCCGTTCCTGGCCATCTGGTAACCGTCCAGGGTCAGCACCACGCTCGACGAATCACCCGGGGTGGAGATCAGAATGGAACTGATGGAGGCCCCGTACTGGCTGCCGTAGTAGATGCCGGCCAACATGATGAGCGCAGTCACCGGCTCCATGCTCAGAGTCACGGGCAACAGGATTGCCACGCCGGTGGCTGAACCGAGGCCGGGCAACATGCCGATGACGGTGCCCAGCATCACACCGATGAAGCACCACAGGAGGTTCTCCACCGAGAAGGCTGTGTCGATACCGAGGAGGAGGTTGTCAAGCACGCTGGATTCCTTACTAGATCAGGCCCAACATGCCCTGAGGTACGGGCACACCGAGGATTTGAACGAAGATCAGGTAGACGGCGGCCAAGCCTCCGAAACTGATCAGGACGGAGGGCACCACGGGCTTGCGCTCGACCCACAGGACGATGACCAGCACCATGGCCGTGAGCGCCAACAGCAGGCCTGTCACCGGCACCAACAGCAGTGCGACGAACAGAGCGAAGAAGACCTTGACGATCGCCCGGTTGCGCTCGGCGCTGGTCCGGCCGAAGGTGTCCTTCTCCTCGCCGGATTCTTCCTTCAGCTTCCGTGCGGCAGCCTTCGCTTCTTCCTCGGCCCTTTCGGCGGCATCCATGAGAGCACCGCCACGTGTGCCGGAGGAGAAGTACAGCCGTGCGACCTCGGCCAGGGAAGCCACGAGAATGAAGGCGCCGGTCAGGACGGGCAGGAAGCCTGGACCGATCTGGTTTTCATCGCGCATGAAGCCGTAGCCCAGACCCATGAAGACCGCGACTGCTCCCACCACACCCAGCAGAGCCGTGCCGACGACGTCGGGAACTGCCGGCTTCTTGCGCTCCGGCCTCCCGCCCTTACTGGTCACCGATGACGTCTTCAAGCTCATTGTGGTACTCCTCCAGGTAGCTCGTGAACTCGTCCCCGTACGCGACCTGAGCCTGCAGCAGGTTGGACTCGATGTACTCGTCGAAGCCCTCCGTCTCGGCATACTCCTGCCCGGCTTCGATCCAGTGCTGCTTGGCCTCCTCGGAGATCCCTCCTGGGGCAATGAAGCCGCGCCACTGGGCGAAGGTCACGTCGATGCCCTCTTCGATTCCGGTCGGCACATCGGCCAGAACTTCGTATTCGTAGCGCTCGGGCGCCAAGGCACACAGCGGTCGCAGATCCCCGGACTCGAACTGGCCCATGGCCTCACCAGGATTGGTCATGGCGACATCGATGTGCCCACCCAGCAGAGCGCCGGCGATCTCCCCGCCCGACTCGTAGACCACGGGCTCGAACTTGACGTCGAACTGCTCCTCGATCTGGGTCCACGCCACGAACTCCGGACCGGTCGCTCCGGAGATCGCGGTGCTGACCGTGCCGTTCCGGGCAGCGTCGACGACATCCATGCAGGTCTGGAACGGCGAATCCGCGTTCACCATCATGACGTTGTAGTCCTCACCGACCTTCATGATCGGGGTGAAATCCTGGTACGTGAACTCGACGTCCTGGGCGATCGGCAAGGTCATCAGGGCCGTTTCGCTGGCCAGCAGCACTCCCGGATCGCCCGCGCTGCCCAACAGCTCGGAGTATCCGATCGCGCCGTCCCCGCCGGTGATGTTCTCCACCGTCACGGTGGAACCCGTCACCTCCTCCAGTCCCTGGGCGATGGCGCGGCCGGCCAGATCCGACCCGCCGCCGGCAGCGAACGGGACGATCATGCGCACGTTGTCGGGAGCGGAGAATTCCTCCCCGCCACCTCCCCCGCTCCCGGAGGCGCCCCCGCAGGCGCTCAGACCCAGAGCTGCCGAGATCGTCAGCGCGGGCACCACATACTTGGAACGTCGATTCATCACTATCTCCTTGGCTGTACTGCGGCGGCTTGCCACGGTGGTCTATGTGCATTTCTCCGGTCGTGCTCGACCGTCAGCTCTCAGGCGACGTCGGCGGCCATCTTCTGAGAAGCGAGGCCGACGGCGATCTCGAAAGCACGTTGGCTGGGGCCGGTCTTGGCGACTCCCTGGCCGACGATTTCGAAGGCAGTACCGTGGGCCGGGGTGGCGATCGGGACGGGCAACCCGCCCTGAACCGTCACGCCCTGGTCGAAGCCCATCAGTTTCATCGCGATCTGGCCCTGGTCGTGATACATCGTCACCACACCGTCGAACTGCCCGTCCGAGGCGCGGATGAACACGGTGTCGCAGGG